>NZ_JAHKSN010000012.1 GCF_018863415.1 Deinococcus aestuarii
AATGGCAGCTCAAACCACCGGGAGCTTCACGGCAGGTGTCTAGGCTGTGGTTGATGACTGGGGTGAAGTCGTAACAAGGTAACTGTACCGGAAGGTGCGGTTGGATCACCTCCTTTCTACAGGTCACGTCACGCACCAGCGATGCGAACACGCCCCGAGCCCTGAGCTCGGGGCGTTTCCTTTTGGGTCCGGGAGGGCTTTGGATAGAAAGTAAAAGAGGCCGTCAGCGCGAACTGGGCCTCCTTGGGTGGCGCACCCTGTAGGACTCGAACCTACGACCGACCGCTTAGAAGGGCCGGAGGTTACTCCTAAGTACTTCCATGTACTTACGCTCGGCATCGTCCAGGGCGACCCCCCGTGCCCGAGTGCTCCCGTATACGTCGGCCCGATTCCAAGTAGTTTCGACCGTCCACTACACCGTTACTACACTGAAGCTTCGCCCCGAATCGCCGCACCGTTCGAGGAACCACAGCAGAGGCGCATGCACGGGTGCACCATGTGTTCTTGATGAACGAAGAGATGTGGCGTAGGGTCAGGATGGGGAAGCACCCGGGAGTGGTCTCGAAGGAGGGCTACCGGATCGTCCTGCTGGCCGAGTTCCTGTATACCGTCCATTCGATCAGTGCGATTTGCCTCGATCGCCTCGAAGACGTCTACACGGTGGTCCAACGCGCCGAGTTGACTCGAGAAGTCGTCCGGGAAGCGGTGGACGTCCTGATCTTTCCCGACCAGAGCTTCGAGTTGCGCCACGAGCGGTACCAACCTTTCTGGGACGCTTTAGGGAAGTGGCAGGAGGCCGTCTGCGTTTATCATGTACGCGCAATCCAGATAGGCCTTTCCGTCGTCATGTCCAAGCACCTGGCTCCCCACAACAGGAAGGTTCCTCTGCGTGACCGTATGTTGGAACTCTTTTTGGAAGTCAAGGCTGATGGTTATTTGGTCGATGCTGAGGTTTTGGCAGAGGTCAAGCGGCCCGTTCTCGAACCGTATTTTCCGCTCGCTATGAGCGCCGAAGAGTATATAGAGGACTGCGAAGCAAGCTTGGCAAAATACGCACAGGATGTAATAAAATTTTATGCTGATAGAGATTACCTCGTGCCCGATGAAGTCGAGAAGGAAAAGAAGCATATGCGGTTCTTGGCCGAGTACTGCGTCAGTGGACTGTCTTATAGGAAATTAGCTGACAAGATGCAATGTGAAGGGATCGAAGGCGCTTCTCACAGCAATATAGCCGAGGCTGTGAAAAAGCTTACAAAGCGTATGGGTGTCCAATTCTTCAAGCGACGCTGACTTGTACAGATCGATACCGGACAGTTCGTAGTCTGACTGCATGAACGCGGAGTTGCTCAGCGCCACTACCGTTCGCGAACGGTACGGTGTCGGTCGGGAGGTGGCCCGGCAGATGTGCCGGGTCCTGCCGCACGTCAAAATCGGGAAGAAAGGGCGGGGCGAGCAGGTCCGCGTCCTGCGGCGCCATGTTGACGCGTTGCTTGGATACGTCGCCATGCATCGTCTCGACCTGGCCGCCGTTCTTGCGGGCTCTACATCAGGGGAACTCGACTCCATCGTCGAGGGGAAGGTCTGATCGTGCATCTCCCCGAGGACGCTCAACGTTTCCTATCGTACTTCCAGGGTCGGTACACTTTTCAAACCTTCGACGACCAAAAAAAGGATGTCCAGCTCGCCAGAATTATCCATTCGCCCGACTCCGTGGTCCTGAGCGAGTTGAACCGACGCGGCGCGGGGATCTTCCTGATGATCAACGAGGGAGACGGCCGTGGACGTAGCAACAGGAACGTCAGACGGGTCCGAGCGTTCTTCGCGGATTTCGACGGTGTGCCGCTTCCTGAAAAATGGCCACTCCTACCGTCGATAATCGTCGAGACGAGTCCGGGCAGATTTCATACCTATTGGCTTTTGGATGAGGACGCCATCTTCCCCGTAGAGAATGTTTTGTTCAACAAGCGGCAAGAAGCGATTGCCCGTGCTGTCGGGAGCGCTCCTGACGACTGTAAGGGCATCAGTCGAGTCATGCGTGTACCAGGATTCGAACATCAGAAGCACGACGCGTTCGTTTCCAGGCTCCTTCGACCTGCGGTGGATCAAAGTCCACGATTGTACGGTATCGAGGACATCGCCTCAGCGTTTCCCCTGGTGGAGGAGATTGATCCGCCGGTCGAACGTACCTCTTCTAAGCACGTCAGCCTCGGGGGCCAGAACGAGGCGCGGCATCGGTACGCCGTCGAGGCGCTCTCGTCGGAGCTGAAGGATGTGAGGGAAGTGGAGGTGGGGAATCGAAACAAGCGCCTGAACAAGGCTGCTTTCAGGACAGGCCGACTGATCGGCGGAGGCCATATGGACGAGGTGGCGGCACGCGAGGCGCTCATTGATGCCGGGCGTGCTTGCGGCCTTGATCACGGGGAAGTCCAGAGGACCGTCGAAGGTGGCATCGCTGCGGGAAAAACGCATCCTGACCTCCTCGAAAAGGTTGAGGGCGTACCGCGAAAAGGTCGTCGGAGCGATGAGGCGGACGCGAAGCCTTCGGCCAGCAGGCGCCTGTTGGGCTACGCCCTCGAAGACGAGGTCGAGTTTTGGCACGACGATGCAGGGAACGCGTATCTGACATTCCCTATCGAGAGTCACTGGGAACACGTGCGGCTGCCGTCGCGCGCCGCACGCGACTACGCTCAGAACCTGTTCTACCAGCGGGAGCGAAATGTCCTGCCTACTCAGGCGTTGAGCGAGGCGCTGAACCTGATGCAGGCACTCGCCCGCAGTGAGGGTCACGAGTACATGACGGCTATTCGTGCAGCGCACATGGGCGGGTGTAGCTACCTGGATTTGGGTACGTCCGACTGGCGCGCCGTCAGGATCACGGCGTCAGGGTGGACGATCGTCCCCCTGTCCGAGTGTCCGATCAGGTTCGTCCGCCCAGTAGGACTTCTGCCGCTGCCGTTGCCCGTCGAAGGGGGAAGCGTTCAGGAACTGGGCACGGTCCTGAACACCGGCCAGAGCGGCATCGTGCTTGTCACCGCGTGGCTGTTGAGTGCCCTGTCCGGGTTGAAACCCTTCCCATTGCTGTCCCTCAGCGGGGAGCAGGGTACTGGCAAAAGCACTGCCTCGACGATCCTGCGAAACTTGATTGACCCGCACAAGGCCGACCGCCGTCGGGCGCCCCGTGAGGAACGGGACCTGTACATCGCGGCTCACAACTCGTACGTCTTGGCGTTCGAAAACCTATCGAACATCAGCGATTGGTTGAGCGACGCGTTCTGTGTTCTGTCTACCGGCGGCGTGTACACGGCGCGTAAGTTGTACACCGATGACGAAGAGGTCCTCCTCGAGGCGGTGCGGCCCGTCATCGTCAACGGCATCCCCGATCTGTTGACTCGCCCTGACCTCGCCGACAGGGCGTTGAGTGTGATGCTGGAACGTATACCACCGGAGAGACGGCTGACGGAGCGTGAATTGTGGGACACCTTCTGGGCCATACAGCCGAGAGTCCTGGGCGCACTCTGTACAGTTCTCTCCCACGCGCTCGGGCACCTGGACGAGGTCAAGCTGGTCGGCACGCCGAGACTCGCGGATTTCGCCCGCCTGATCACTGCCGCCGAGCCGGCCCTGTCCTGGGAGGAGGGCACGTTCATGGCGGAGTACTCACGGATGCGGAACGACGCCGTGGTGAGCGTTCTGGAGGGAGACAGCGTAGCGGAGGCCGTCTGCGCACTGGTTGACGCCAAGGGAGAGTGGCGGGGGACCGTGAAGTCGCTGTTGGAAGTGCTGACGAGCATCGCGTTCGGCGATACCAGACCGCACAAGCTCTGGCCCACGTCGCCCAGACATCTCGGTAGCGCCCTGCGCAGGCTGGCACCGGCGCTCAGCGAGGTCGGGTACGAGGTGGAGTCCCTGGGTCGTGGGACCGGAGGGGCCATCCGGTACCGTCTGTTCTCGACGCAGACGTCCACGACCTTCGCTGTGTCGGAACAGGTCGCTGCCGTTCGGAGAAACGCTCCTGTCGTCCTCGTCGACGAACCTCCGACGGGAAGCCGCTATACGAACGTTGACGGTACCCCGGACATGGCCGATTCGGGAAACGTTCGAGTGCAGGACGCCACGCCGGATGCCCGCCGTGATGGTGGTGAACATGGTGAACAAGTAGTCCGCGGTTCTACCCGTACGGCGCTGTCGCTGTGGTCGGGAGAGGTGCTGTGACCCTCGCCGAACTCACACGTGAGCTACGCCGGCATGCCGTGCGGCTGTCCATGACGGTTGACGGACAGTTGAAGGTGGATGCTCCCACCAGACCACCCGACACCGTGATGGACGGCATTCGGACACACAGGGCAGCCCTGCTCCAAATGGTACGGGCTGACCCTGTCCTCCCCCTCCCCGAGTCGCTGCGTCGTCTGGTACAGGCGGCAGTGAGCCCCGGACTGAACTACCCGGCTGCCCTACCCCGTGGGCATGTGTCCAACCTGGGCGATTTCGTCCTGGCTTGCGCGGCTCTCTATGCAGCGGGAGTGGAGTCCGAAAGGCAACTCGAAGATCTTTGGGCCGCCCGGATGGCTTGGGCGACGTAAAGCCATCTGGAAGTGCCGCCTCGCCAAGCTTCGGCAGCACGCCGGGTGAGAACGGCCCTCCAGACCGGTCCCGTTCGTAGATCGGAGGGTCCCGGTCGCTTGACGGTTGCCTTCCGACCCGTCAGGGCCGGTGAGGGGCGCTTGCTCCTCCTGACCGGACGAAGGGACGTCAGGCCCTTCGTCTTCCGTACGCGCCGCCTCGTACGGAAATATGTGGGCAGCTTCGTCACTTCATCGCCCCCTTGCCGTTTCCGGCCTAGAACCTGCAGCCGACTTCGAGGGTAGAGGCGGTCAATGAACGCCGATTCATCAACCGACGACATCGGGACGGGTGCAGTGGACCCAAGGGTGGGAACGGCCGTTGATCACGGGAACGGGTTCGGGGACATGATGGGTACCTGCCCCTCCTGCACCATGACACCCCCACGACGGATCACTGATCCATCGTGCACCGAGACGGAATACAGCTCACTCTCACCTGGTTCCCCGGCGATGCCGACGTCGAAATTCCTGCTGTCCTCGGGGAGGCCCGCCTCTCCGTCGGTGACCGACAGGGAGTACTGCACCCGAGGAAATACACCTACCATCATGGCGAGTCCTCCACCCGTGCCCGTCGCCTCGAGTTCCACTCCCTGGACGAGGTCGTGCCATCCTGCCTCGCCGAGCGAACGGGCGACGGCGTCCAAGTTGGTACTGTCGAGCACGTATGCACGCTCCAGGATGAGGGTCACGAGCTGCTGGAGTGCATCTTTGCCGGGTGTGACCACACCTCATGTTACGTGATCGTGTGGTCGGTCCACGGGCTGTCCGACGAAGTTCCGGACGAGCACTACTTGTGTACATGGTCGCCCTTGATGCAGGTGCGGCTTGGCCGCCGGAGCGCTGGTCAAGGTTCGCCATGAGGCGACGAGCCTCGGCGACCTGAGGGCTGAGCGGCCCTTACGGCTTCGAGTGCATCCGCCCCGGCCGCCCGTGAGGTCTCGGCGAAGACTCCGGCGACGATGGTGCCGAGGAGATCGTCTTCGAGACTCTCGAAGGAGACGAAGGACAGTAGGCGCCGGAGTCGTTTGAGGGCGTCACGGAGCAGGAAACGGCGGTTGAGGTCGCCCTCGGCGTCCACGAGTCGCAAGAACACGGCGGCCGTCGTGCGGGCGAGAACGTGGTTGCCGCTGAGGGCGGGACGCTCCATGAACTGCACGAGCTCGTCCTCGCCGAGACGCTCGAGGAGGGCGTACGGCTGATCCTCTCCCGGCAGCGCGAAGACGTCGGCACGCCACCATAGGCGGGCGAGCGTGTTGCGGGACGCGAGACCTCCTCCGCCCAGGAAGCGCTCCGGGTCGGTGATGCCGTCGCGGCCGGGGAAGCGCCACCTCACGACGTCGGGGACGAGCACGCACGTCAGGAACGCCCACGGTCCGGGTTTGGAAGCCTCGGACGCGGTGATGCGCATATGGGTGTGGAGGAATGCGCCTGCCCTCGCGTCGAAGGCACGGCGGTCGTTCTCGTTCGGGAGGCGAGGGTAGCCGGACGCGACGGCCGTTTCGCGCAATACACTTTGCAGAGTCTCGAGGTGAGCGACGGGCGCGCGATGCCCGCCTGTGGGCGCGTACGTGGCGCGCGGATGGGACGTGCTCGACTTCGCGGCGGCGGCGGCGGGGGCCCATCCGCGGCCTTCCGTATAGATCCTTCGGGCGTCTGCCGGACGCAGGCTCGGGTAAAGCAGGACGGGCGGGTCAGACGCCACGGAACACCTTGAGGCGGGCTTGGAGTTCTACTTCGAATTCACCGGGCGATTCGTACAGCAACGCCTGCAGCGCGCTCGGCTCGTCAAGCGGGAACAGGACGCGTGAGCGTCTTCGGATGAAGGCGCCCACACTCCCCTCCTCGTACGTATCCGGCGCTCGTACGAACTCGTCGTCGCTCAGCGCGGCCGAGAGCAGTTGGCGATGCACGTCGAAGGATGCCGCGCTCCAGATCGCACGAGCAGCCGAATCCGGCTCACCTACACCGTCGACAGCATGCCTCACGGAAGGGTGACTGGCGTTCACGAGGAGGCACAGACCGCCCATGGCGGGAGCGTGCAGGTCCTCGGACTGCCAGTCGAGGTACCATGCGGCGTTCTCGGGAAGGCGCATGACGCTCGCGAAGTCCACCACGTCCACGGGGAAGCGCGGTGCGCCGCCTTCCAAGGTGAGCAGGTGTTCGTCGGCCCACAGAACGCTGCCGGGCAGACGCGGGCTGAACGGTCCGGGGTCGCGGCCAGGATGAAGCAGTACCACCTGGGTGACGAGCCGCACGTTGAGGGCGAGAATCGCACCGGGCAGACTCACCCCGACGCGCACATGCGGGGCGTGAAGGCCCAGGATCAGGTCCGTCGCGTCCCCCCGCCCGCGTAGCCCTGTCCCGGCGGAGCGCCACACGACGACGACCCGTAGGGCCGCGTCGTCGCCCAATGTGCAGTCCCGCAGTACGCCTTCGAGATCCACGCGGACCTCCCGGTGCGCGACTACCCGTACCATGGGGTCCCAGTGGGGCAGCAGATCGCCCAGCGGCTCGCCGGGGGTGAGGCCGGTCTGCCAAGCTCGGGCGGAGACGCGTGTCTGACGAGGCCGAAGGTAAGGCCAGATCCGCACGGCGCTCACGGACCGGCCTCCGCCTGCACCTCGAACCGAACCTCGAGCACGGCGTCGTGCGCCGCGCTCACCTCCACCTGCCAGTCGCCGGGCAGGTCGGCCGGCACCCACTGCCCTCCTCCCGTCTTGAAGGTCTCGCCCCACGGAGTGATCCAGGCGGTGACCACGGCTGGAGATTGACCCGCAGGGGGCTCCTCCTCGGCAGCGTTGCCGTCAACCACGACACGCGGGTGAGCACGGACGAAGGTGCCCACGGCACGCTCGGGGTGCTTCACGGTGAAGGTCAGGAGATGCCGGGGCGTGCCGTCCTCCAGGATGAAGCGAACGTCGGGTCGTACCTCGACCACGGCACGCCGTCCCGCGCGTGGGGAGACACGCGTGGGACGTGACGTGGCGGTCACGGCGGGGTCATGGGGGAGGACCGATGCGCCCACGCCTTCTTCGCCGGGGAGCAGCACTCCGAGGAATTCGGCGAAGCCGGCGACGACGCTCGGGGTGTGCGTACCGGCTTCGATGCGTGGGACGGCCGTGAACTCAAGGAGGATCTCCTTGAGTCGGCGCAGACCGACCCGAACGCAGGACTTCTCGTGCGCGTCCTGTAGGAACTCGAAGCGCCAGTCGTCGTGAGTGGGAGTCTCCGACCGGGCGTACACCGCGTCAAGCGCGGGGTCGGCGAGGAAGACGCCCGCGTACTCGAAGCCGGGGGCGGGCAGTGCGGGTCCTTGCAGATACTTCACGACGAGTTTCGGGCCACGTAGCAGTGCCACGTGGCGACACGCGCCCGCCACAGGCCACTCCGCCTCAACTGCCCCTTCGAGCGGAGGCGCTACGGATGTCGCCGAGGGGAACTTGATCAGGGAAGTGCGGCCGAGTTCACGAACAGGGCGCTGCATCCGAACGGCCTTGACCTCGTGGAAGGGCGGCGTGCGCGCGCCCTTCTTCGGAGCGAGAGCCTCGAAGGCGGCCACGAAACGATCCAGCGGTGGTGTGACGCGAGGGTCGGGCAGGGGGACACGTCCGCCCTGCCAACGGAAGTCGAAGCGCATTGCAGGTGCGGGCGCTTCGGACGACACGGCCAACGTCTTCGGCCAGCAGTACCACATGGTGGTGCGGGCCATGAACGCGAGGGCGTCCTCACCGCTTCGTCCACCGAAGTCGGGGTCCAGCACCAGCACGGCCGTTCCACGGTCCCCGACAGCTTCGGCAAGACCGAGTACACGCGCGAGCGTCTCGGCGTCCGTACCGAGGACCGGGTCCACCACACCGTCGTGTGCACGGCGACCCCACCAATGTCGACCCGTGTACAGCCCATGGTCGGGCAGGGATGCCCCTATCGCGTACTGCCCGCCAAGTGCGGCAGCCATGAATCTGCTCTCGTTGATGCCGTTGACCTTGCAGCGGCTGAACACGCAGATGGTCCGGACGCGGCTCGCACGGTACAGCACGGACTTGCCGTAGCCGAACGTACCTCCGCCGACCGGCTCGTCCGCGCCACGACCGACATTACGCAGAAAGCTTACGAAGCGGCGGCGCTCCCCGGGCGCGCCCGCGGCATCTGCACGGGTGGGACCTTCGAGACCGGTGGTGCCGGAGTCGGCGATGAGAAGCCCGGTCAGTTCGTGCCCATGATGGAAGATGTCCAATGGGAGCCCTTGTGGGACATCGGGGAACACATGGTCGCGCAGCACCTGCAACTGCTGTGGCGTGAATATCCATCCCGACACGGTGAAGTTGACGGGGCCGTCCGGATGCGCACGCGCGTCCCAACTGTTCTGCACGGCCTCCCGCGAGAGTACGGTCAACAGATCGTGACTGGGTCGACCGAGTGGATTGAGGGCGCCCTCCGAGACGAGGTTGCCCGTCGCCGAGAACCGCTCGGACTGTCGATCCAAGGCGTTCAAACGTCGCCTCCGCGCGCGAGCCGCTGAACGACGCCGCGTGCGACATCCTCGGAGGCCGGCACGGGAGGTTCGTGAGTCAGGTCTATACGGTACGAGACGGACACGACGCCTCCGGGAGGTCGGCCAGTGACGAAGCTCTCGGGGACGAGACGAGGAAAATCGCCGATTACGCTGTAGCAGCGTGTTTCGCGGACGCGGAACCGTTTGCCGCGGTGCTGCTCCAGCTCTGTGGGCGGAGCGCCCACCGCGGCAAGCAGTGCGGTCAGGACGCTCGCGTCTGCACCGAGCGTCACGACCTCCTCAACGAGGTCCGCCAGCGTCTCTCCATCCTCGGCGACCTCGAGTCGGACGGTGACGAGATACAACTGTCCGCCGTTCGGCGGCTGCAACTGCTCGAAGCCGTGCACCTCCACCTGTAGGCTCGTGGCGGAGAGGGTACTCTTGACCTCGGCGGCGACCAGGCCGCGCCGGAAGTCGTGCCGAGCCATTAAAGGCCCATGCCACGCGTCAAGCGCGCTCGAGTCGTGCCGCACGAGTTCGCGCAGGTACCACAGCTCGCCGTAGAGTCCGACGACCTGCGCGTCGGTCAGCCCCCGCTCGGTGGGCCGATCCAACAACTCGCGCCAGCGCCGCAGTACTCCGGCACACGCGAGGTCGGGTTGATCCACACCCTCTTCCAGGGCCTGCAGCATTTCGGCGGTCAGGAGGGCGAACACGTCGTCGAGGTGACGCCGCACACACCGTACCCGTACGAAGGGCCGTTCGGTACCGTCCTCGACGAGGACGACTCGTTCGATCGTCACGGCGGCGCTGCGGCGGTCCTCGACGACGCGTTGGTGCCTCGTGAGTCGTACGAGCAGCATGCGGTTGCCGGCCTCGTCAAGCGCGAGGGCGGCGGGTCCTGCACGTGTGCGCACGTCCTCCTGCCAGGTGCGGACGCGCCCGGCCTCCACGGGCTGGCTGGCGAGCACGCGGAACGCGTGCAGGACCGCCGGAAGATGTCTCACGGGACGGTCTCTTCCTCGTACTCCAGTTCCTCGAGGGAGGGTGGAACGCGGGACAGGTCTACGGACACGTATCCCACGACGCCGTCTCGGACGTCATCCGACTCGAAGTCGGGGAAGAGGATCGACACGCCTGCCATGTCCGCCACCGCGGCGAGGTCCGTACGAGGCTTGTGGTTGCGTCCCTCCCGCTTCCTCGGCTCGTACCTGGAATCCTTGTCGATGACGTACAGCATCAGTACGCCATGGTCCACGTAGGGGGACGCCTCGCGAAGTGCCAGAACGTCGTTGAGGGTCGCCACGCGTGCTTCGGGCGATACCTCCAAGTCCGCGATGCGGTCAAGATTGTTGACCAGGAAGCCGATGTTCGCGGTATCCGGTCCGGTGGACCGTTCGTAGCGGGAGCGATTGACCAGTGCGACGTCCATGCCGGGCACGAAGTCCTTGAGGATCTTGCCGTCACCACGGCTTGTCACTCCGGCGACGACGACATTCCACCGGAACAAGCGACCTCGGCGGTTCTGGTCCCGGATGTAGTCCTTGATCGGGCCGGGCAGCATGTCCGTCTCGTCCGGGTGGAAGCGGAACTCCTCCAAAAATGTCATGATCTGTTCCACACCGACGTCCAGAAGCACGTGCCGCATGCCGTTCTCCTGGGCTTTGTGGGCTACGCTTTCGCCCTCCAGCCGGCGCAGCAGTGCCGTGGCCGCCTCGAGGTTGTGTCGCAACCACGCCTCGTCCCGGTGGTAATACTTCAACATCTGCGGTGATTTGGCGCGATACGAGAGGTCGCGGTCAATCACGGACTGCATCTTGGCTCGGGCCGTGATGTTCAGTACGGGATGCAGCCGCACCCGTACTGCGAACTGCAGGGGAGTCACGTCCTCCTGCTCGTAACGCTCCACGTCGAGGCGGATCTCCCGTTCGACGGTCGCCAGATCGAAGTAGAAGTCCTGAAGTTCGCCGGTCATCCAGACGCGCGGCAGATCCTCGTAACCGGGACGGAAGCCGAACCAACGTCCCATCTGCAGGAGAGTGTCGTAGGCGCTGGAGGTCCGCACGAAGTAGCTGACGACGAGTCCCTCGAGTGTCAAACCACGCGAGAGGATGTTCCCTCCCACGACGATCTGCGTGGTCCCCTCCTCCTCGTACGTCAGGCGCTGCAAGCTGCGGGAGTTCTCGACGACGACCCGCGTGTCGGCGACCACCTCGGCCAAGTGGGGCCACAACGTCTCGAAGGGAACGGGGTCGCATCCTTCGACCCGCACTCTGTGCGACTCCTTCTCCCATTGGGCCGCGAGCTTCTCGGAGAGGGCCGCGTCGCCGCGAGTGAGGGCCGCGTACCTCTCGCGGCGACGCTCGTCAATGAGCGGTGCGAACCGATCGTGTACGGCCGCGGACAACGTGGTGTGGACGAGCATGCTGGAGTGTTCGCCGCGCTGGCCCCGTGCGCCACGCGCAGCCGTAGCCATCCAGAAGTAGTCCAGCGCGTCCTCGAGACTGGGGGTCAGGTACGGCTGGAACGTTACGGCGTCGCGCGAATTGACTGGCCTGAGCAGCGGTACCTCCTCGTCGGGTACGTCCCGCAGCATGTCGAGGCCTTCGAAGGTCGCCTCGTCGTCGCTGTCGAAGCTCTCTCGACCGAAGATACGCTCCGGGCCGAAGTAGCGGTCGGGTTGAGGCAGGTCGACGATGAAGTCCCGTGGGTACAAGTCCTCCGGCACCGTGGGGTCCACGAACAGGTTCGCGAAGGGAGTGGCCGTATAGCCCACGTACGCCACCTTGGGAAGCGCGCCGAGAATCGCAAGCAGCTGCCGGTTGACGGCGGTTCGGGTGTCTCCTCGTGAAGTGTTGATGCTGGCCTGATCCGCCTCGTCGTCAATGACGAGCACCGGGCAGGTGGCGAGTACGGGGCCTGCTCCGAGAAGCCATTCGTGCAGTTTCCGCAACGGTGCGGCGTTCTTCTTGACTACACACAGGATTTTCTGATCGTGTCGGCCGGTGAGGAATGCCGCCGCCTTCGAGGCGGGCGTTTCAAAGTCCGAGTCGGATGTCGTGAGCAGATGCCAGGAGTCCGGGTTCTCGTCGGCGAGTTCGGCCGCGAGCCGCCTCTGCGTCTGTCGGCGCAGTGCGTTGTGCATGCCGGAAAGGACGATGAAGAGGCGATAGCCGGCGTCGGCGGCCTTAGCGATCACCGCGGAGTAGTTCGCCGTCTTACCGCTTTGCACGTACCCCAACACGAGGCCTCGGACGTCGAACGTGTCCGTCTGTGGGGCTTCGAGCAACGCCACCACCTTGGTGGATGCCGCGTCCAGAGACGCGAGGGAGTCGGGCCGCCAGCCACGTGCTTCCAGTCGACGCCGCAGGGCGGGCCAGTATCGGTCGTCCTCGGTCGCACCGTGGTACCAGCCCGCACGGGTCTTGTCGCCGTACATCGTGCGGGGCACGTCGAGGGTCTTCAAACGCAAGGCACGCCTCTCGAACTCCTCCCGTGCTGCTCGGACCTGGTCCTCCGGCGCGATTTTCGCGAGATGACGACAGGCCTCGTCAAGCGTTCGACCGCCACGGACGAGCCCTCCCAACGTAGCGACGATCCATTCCATGTCCATGTGCGGCGTTGTCCTTTCGGGGATATGAGAAGACTGAGCGGTACGTACCGCCCAGATTACAAGACCGCGTCTTTCCCGGGTGCCGAATTGTCGTCCCGATCAGTGGTGTGGGGCCGGCTACCGATCGCGTGGTACGTTCACGCTCGCTCTTGAGCAGTCACTGGTCGGGCCCCCACCTGATCACTCGCCGTCGGATGCTCCGCGCGAATAGAACTGCAGAGCTCTCCGGAACGGCTCGAGGTTCTCTTGCCGCAGAAGCTCGGGAGCGTCTCGCCACAGCATTCGCTCGGCGACCTCGAACGCCCAGCCCGAGACATCGGTCTCGTCCTGCGCAGCGTGAAGGTCCTCGAGGTCGTACGAGGTCAGTCCAGGGTCATCCACACCGTAACGGCCGCTCAATGCGACTGTCAGAGCCAGGGTCTCGCTCGGGCCCCGGGCTTCCTCGAACAGTTCCTCGTAGAGAACGTTCGCCAGGATCGCTCGGGCCAGGTTGAGGGCCGCCTCGTCCGGTGTCGGGAGTGGCGCGTCGGACCCGACACCGATCACCTCGCGGAAGTAGGTGGGGCGTGTCGCGTAGTTCGCCACGACCGAGTCCATTGTCGACAGACACTCCCTCACCAGGCACTCCACGTCCTCATTCATCCACTGAATCTACCCGAGGAGCGTGGGGGTGAGCCGGGCCTTCGACGGCGGTGCGCCTTCTCGATCGCTTCCGCGGCCCATCAAGCCGTGGCTCCGAGTGCGTTCCCCCTGAAGGACGTGCCCGATCGCAGGTGACCCGGCTGCCTCCCAACGCGGCCTCGATCTGCTCCAGGACATCGTCGAGGCGCTTCTTCACGTCCTTTTCCCATACCCTGATCACATGCCAGCCGGCGGCCTCCAGTTCTGCCCGCTGTCGGGCGTCCCTGGCTATGTTCCGTTCGATCTTCTCACGCCAGAAGGGCTGCAGCTTGCCAGACCACGTCTCGAAATCCCTCCCGTGCCAGAAGTCTCCGTCAACGAACACCGCTACCTTCCTCTTCGGGAAAGCCACGTCGGGTGTCCCCGGTAATCCCGCGAGATGTTTGCGGAAGCGCCAGCCTCGACGGTGCAGGGCGGAACGCAAGGTGAGTTCCGGTGCCGTGTCCTTTCTGCGGACGCGACGCATGAGCGCGCTCCGGCGGTCCTTCGAGAGCTTGTCGGCCACATGGTCAGGCTATAGTGGTGAGGCGTGGGAAGGTGTGTTCCTCATGACCCGTTCACGACGTTGTAGCATCCCTGATAGGAACGATGGCCTCTGTTGACCCTTCCCCAACCCAACTACCCGATCGAGCTGTGGTCGCGGTGGATCTATTCTGTGGCATCGGTGGACTGACCCATGGACTCCTGAAGGCCGGCGTGAAGGTCGTCGCGGGGTACGACCTGGACGCTTCTTGCCGGTACGCTTACGAGGCGAACAACGAAGGTGCAGTCTTCCACCACGCGGATGTCACGACGCTCACGGCCGCCGATCTTCGGAAACACTATCCGGAAGGCGCAGTTCGAGTTCTCGTAGGGTGTGCACCGTGTCAACCGTTTTCCAGCCTGAAGAGGACCTCACGCGCGGAAGACGTCCAATCCGGTGCGAGTCCGAGAACGGATCTCGACGATCCGGCTTGGGCTCCTCTTCGCCACTTCGGTCAACTCATCGAGGATCTGTCGCCGGACGTGGTCAGTATGGAGAACGTCACCCGGCTCGCCAACAGGAAAAAGTATCCCGTGTACGACGAGTTCATCGGGCGACTCGAGCGGGCAGGCTACCTCGTCACGGAGTACCGACCGTACGGACCTGACTTCGGCATCCCACAACGTCGGCGTCGTCTCGTGGTCTTCGCGTCGAAACATGGCTCGGTCAATCTCGTACGACCAGGCAAGAAGCCCGCTCCGGAGGACGTCTCCGTCGCGAGGAGCCTGTCTGTCCTACCGAAGCTGGAACACGGCCAGAGCGACCCGAACGACCGCGTCCACGTGGTACGGCGCCTTACCGAGACGAACCTCAAGCGTGTCGAGGCGTCCAGGCCTGGGGGAACCTGGGAGGACTGGCCCGAGGCCCTTCGCCTCGAGTGCCACAAGAAGGCGACCGGCACGTCGTTCGCTTCCGTCTACGGTCGCATGGACCCCGAGGCTCCGGCACCGACGATCACCACTCAGTTCTTCAACGTGGGTACGGGACGCTTCGTCCACCCGGAGCAGAACCGTGGGTTGAGCTTGCGCGAAGGGGCTATCCTGCAGACGTTTCCTCGGGAATACGCCTTCGTGGAGGACGGAAAGCCTCTGAGTATCCAGGGGCTCGGTAGACACATCGGGAACGCGGTGCCGCCCGTGTTGGGTCGGGTCATCGGCCGCTCCATCCTCAACCACGTCACTCAGATGCCTCTTTTCTGAGCCATGTCGACGCCGTCGCGGGGCGGCCCGGACGATGACTTCTTCCTCGTCTCCTTGACGAGCGCCTCCACACTTCATCCCAGTGTCGCGCTCGGTCGACCAACCGCGCCGACGCTCCGACTGCCATCCACGGTGCAGCGGGCCTGACAACACCTCGTCGGCCGGTGGAGGGATAGCAGTGCGTGCCCGGCCTGTGCTGTACGACGACGGGTCCCGTCAAGGAGTCGATGGAGCGCCCCACGCCTCGCCTGGGGCCGGCAGTTCCGGATCGCCCGAGTGGACCGTTCCCTACGGGCTTCACGCCGAAGACGGGGGTGGCGAGCGGTATTTGCGTGTCCGGCCCACGTCCTCGACGGATACAGTGTCGTCGAGGAGGCGTCCGTTTTGAGAATCACCCGTTCCGTCTTCAGGCTTTACGACTTCCTGTCCTGGCAACGCTCTGGGGAGCTAGATACCAGTCCGAAATTCCAACGCCGTTCCGTCTGGTCGGCAAGCGCGAAATCCTTCCTGGTCGACACCGTCATCCGCGACATGCCCGTACCCATCATCATTCTGCGCAATGTCCTGAACGACACCACGTACCACGAGACCCGGGAGGTCGTGGACGGTCAACAGCGCCTACGTACGCTCCTGGGATTCGTGGACTCGAGTGTCCTTCCGGATTTCGATGAGGCTAGGGAAGCTTTCACCGTACGTCGGACTCATAACGCTGACTTGGCCGGACTGTCTTTCGCCCAGTTCCCGCCCGAGCTCAAGACGAAGGTGCTGAACTACGAGTTCAGCGTGCACACGCTGCCCTCGGATACCACTGACAAGGAGGTGCTTCAGATCTTCGCACGACTCAATTCCAGTGGAGTCAAACTTAATGAACAAGAAATTCGTAACGCCGAGTTCACAGGGGTCCTGAAGACGCTCGTATACGACGTGGCTCTAGACCACTTGGAACGTTGGAGACGCTGGAAGGTGTTCTCCGAGGTAGAGATCGCGCGGATGGACGAAGTAGAAGCGACAAGCGACATCGTTCTCATGATGCAACAGGGGTTAAAGGCAAAGACTCAAGGACAGCTTACCCGCTTCTACGCCCAGCACGAAGAAGAGTTCGACGGCGCCTCGGAAGTTCCCAAGCGCTTCGACTCGGTGATGGAGGCCATCGATTCCACTATAGGAGGATGGATCGCAGGGAGCCAATTGGCGCGCAAGACCGTTTTCCCACTCGTCTTCGCCGTGTACTACGACCTGATGTTCGGCCTGGGGACTCCCCTCGAAACAGTCACTCCACGGCCTCTTGGCGCTGGGCTCTCGGACGCGTTGCGTGCTGCTGCCCTAGCGATGAAAGACCGTTCGAACCTACCGGAGGCCGTATCGGACGCCCTGCGCGGGTCAACGAACAACGTAGAAAGTCGGCGTGCAGTCTTCGACTTCCTCAAAGGCGGCTATGACAGGACCGGCGCCTAGTCCATCCCTCCCCGTCAGCAGGACATTGTTCTCCCAGTTGGAGACACGGCTCAACTCCCTCGAAGCGACCCGCGCACAACTCGAGGCGCTGTTCAGAGGCGGCAGTCTCGCCCAAGATGCCTTGGACAACGCCTACGTCGGCCTTTACGTAACTATGTGCGTTGAGTTCGAAGGCTTTCTCGAGAACCTCTTCCTGTCCTTGCTCCTTGACGGCGCAGGCGTGGTCCAGACGGGTGTCGCACCGACGGTGGTCGTCGGGTCGCAGGAAGTGGTCAAGGCGATGGTCATAGGTCCAGGTAAGGACTACGCGGATTGGTTGCCTTATGATCGAACAGAACAGAAGGCGAATATTTTCTTTCAATCCGGCAAGCCGTTCACTAATGTGAGCGGTGATCAAAAGGGGTACGTAAAGGAGATTATGTACCTTAGGAACGCCTTGGCACACAGCAGCGAGTATAGTCGACGGGTATTTCTTGACAAGGTCATTCAGCAGCGCCCACTGTCCAACGCGGAGCGCACACCGATCGGCTTTTTGCGTGTCCGCATCTCGAACGGTCGCACCATTTATCAAGAACATCGACTCAGGTTGCTCAACATCGCAAACACGCTCACGACTTGACAAGTCGCTATTTGATTGAACTGCGGTAAAAATTACCTGCCCGCCACTTCTCTCGAGATGCCGACCCAAGTTAGGTCGACACTCACACTCCTGGCGTCTGAGGTAGGTCGCCGCCCCTACTCAGACGCCTCAACGACCCGAAGGGCCTCGTCCGGGCGAGAGTGCCACGTTTCGTCGGCAACCATCTACTGCCCAGGGGGTACTGCCCAGGGGGACAGGGGGTTCGTCCTCTGCTGCCGTAGGTGCGGTACTGCCCGGGGGTAGACGAGCGGTAGCGAATACACCGGCGTGGCGGCTCTGAGAGAAAGGATCGCAGAGGCGCGATGAGTCGTGGCCCATCATCCGGGGCTTCCCCCGGCCACCAAAAGCCTTCACCCGGCAGGAGCCGGGTGGGGGAGGAGTGTCGTTCCGGAACGGCGAATTCTCCTCCCGAGGTGTCTCCCCGCATGCTCATCACCCACAACCTCCGCGTCCTCCACGAGGCCAACCCCACCCTCGCCAGGCTCATCGCCGACCGTCACCTCCTCCCCTGCCCCGGCGAGGTCGTCCACGCCTCGCCAGGCGTCGTCTACCGCTCAGCCCCCGCCCTCCTCGACCGCGGCACCGTGTCGGCCCTGAGCGACATCGAGATGCAGCTCGGCCCCGGTATCTTCCCTGCCCACGTGCACGCTCTTCCGCCCGAGGAATATGCGGGCCTCCTGCTCGGCTCACCGGGGTTTCGGCAGCATGACGACGTGCGCTGCCTGATCGAGCCGCTGACCCAGGCCCTCTCCCTCGACGAGCGTCAGGAGTGGCGACAGGCCCTGGTGGCGGCCCTCCTGCGGGAGGCCCGGTCGGACAGCACCCCGCTGCTGCTGCCTCACCCCCCCGCGAGACCCGCCACCTGGCTGCCCGAGGGCACCCGCCTGGTTCATGGGCGAGCCGGGTGGTTTCTCTGCTTGGCCTTCGAGCTCCCCGACCAGCGTCCCGGGATGACCGTCAACCGCAGCGCGGTGGGCATCGACGTGGGCCTGCGGACCCTGGCGGTGGCGTCGTACAAGAGCGGCTTGATCCACAGGGCCAGGGGCATCGCGGACGTCCCGCTTGACACCGCCACCCTCGCGCACCTGCTGCCCGGACGTCCTGACCTGTGGTTCCGGGCGCAGCTCATGGGAGTGGCCGTTCAGCACGCCGCCGCACGCGCCGAACTGGCCCAGTTCACGACCCTCCTGTTAGCCGCGGCGAGCACGGTGGGCTACGAACAGCTCACCTACAAGGACACGGACGAGCGGTTCAAACGGCGGTCGCGGCAGTTGGGTCTGCGGGATTACCTGGCCGTCTGGCTGCCCAGCCGGTTGCGGCAGCAGGGCCTGATCGGTCAGGCAGTCGCGCCGCACCTGTCGAGTGTGATTTGCAACCGCACGTACCACGGCGGCACCCGGGACCAGGACCACCTGCACGTCTCCAGCGGGGACCACCACACGGTGGTGGACGCCGACGAGAACGCCGCCAGCAACATCCGGGACTTGGCCCTCGCGCACCTGATTCAGGCCAAGAGTCGCGGCCTCACCCGGGCCTCGTGAACGGCTGTTGCAGGAGCCGCGCACCACCAACGGCGGACTCTCTCATATTTCGCTCGTCGGTACAAAATGCAGTATCAAACGAAATAAAGTCACCCTTTTTGATGTCAGAAAAATGAATTTACTAAAACGGGTGTAACAATGGTGTTCAGGAGGCAGTCATGACTGACGACAACACCGATGGCCTGTTCCCCGAACTCATTCAAACACTCGAAGGCAGTGACTTCATCCGCGACCCTCAGGCACACGAAGATGCCGGTGAGGCGTCAGTGCCGGACGACGAGTCGGTGTCCACCTCGACGGAAGACTTACCCGACGGCAACTTCATCCTGCTCAGCACCCTGCTGCTGCGCGATCTTCCGCCCGCGGAGCGCTCGCTGGTGGTCGAGCACTACGAGGACGGAGTTCGCCGCAGCATCATCCGCAGCGTCCAACTGGAAGGCACGTCGTTCACGGTCCGGATGCTGGCCGGCGGCCAGACCGGTCGGCGCCGCAGCCTGCAAGACGAGCTGATCCGGCGAACGCCCGAGTTCGAGGAGTGGCTGCGGGTGCAGCGGACCGAGTCGCTGTACGCGTACCGGGCCGCGACCGGTCGGGCGACGTCCACCCTGGAACGCCTGCGCACCGGCCAGGACGATTTCAACAGGCTCGCGGACCTGCGCCGCCAGCTCCTGCGCGGCAAGGGCCGTGGCACCGAATGAGTGCACCCACGACGCCGAAGATCGTCGTCGCGGAGGAGGGCGACGTCGTTCTGCGCCGCCGTACCCACACGGCGTTGCAACAGCTTCATGCCGACGGGGCGTGGCGGGCGGACGAGGTCGCCGCCCACCTCCCCGAGGCGGCGGACCTGTACGGCGCGGGCCTTCTCGACCGGGCGTCCACCGTCATCGGCACGCTGACACTCCTGACGCCGCGGGGGCAGCGGTTGATCGGCTCCACGGCGCGGCAGGCCGGCAGCGTGTCACGGCAACTGGACCGGGCCTACACCCGGCTCGCGCTCAAGGAACTGGGCTGGTCCGTCACGCCGGACGTGCAGTACCTGCGGCAGTACGACCGCACGGGGCGGATGACCGCCGTCATGACCCCGTTCGCCGGGGAGGGCGACTCGGGAGCGGCCCTGGTCATCGGCAAGATGCCCGGAGGGTTCTCGAACACCGGCATCCGGCACCTCATCACCCGCCTGCGGAGCAACGCCCTGCGGCGCGGATTCTGGGTCATCCTCTTGAGCCCGAGTGCCCGCCGTGGGCAGCAACTCGCCGCCACGCACCCCGCCTGGCTCAAGGTGATTCACGTGGTGCCAAGATTGCCGCAGGCGTCATCTCAGGACGACCTCACCGTGCCGATTTTTGCGTTTAAGGGGCCCGGGGACGACCCGGTCATCGTTCCCGAGACGGAACAGTTGACTCTGGAGCGGCTGGCCGCACGTGGGCATTACTACGGCCCCCTGTGGGTGTCGGTCCTGAGTCGGCCCCGCGCCGCCCGTGTCGCCGCTTTCCGGCAAGCCCTGGCGGTCGACCGGGTCATCAGTGGGCATCAACTGTTCCGCCTGTACGGGCTGGAACCGTCCGACGTCCACGACGTTCACCACGTGGACACTCAGCTCAAACCTGTCCACAGTGACGCTGCGCAGGTCGTCCACGCGCGCTTCTACGTGAGCGACAGACGCCTCATCCAACGCGACGTGACCTTCCTGTCGCATGCGGCGGGCGTGGCGGAAATGCGCGTCCTGCTGAACGTGCCGCCGGACCCCTCGCGCTGGCTCACGGGGGTCGCCCTGGGCCGCCGCGAATTCTGCAAACCCGATGCCGTGCTCGTCACCGAGTTCGGCAGGACGGCGGTGGAGTACGACACCGGGTCGTACACCCGCTCGGTCATCGCGGACAAGCTCGGCGCCTTCCGGGACCAGAGCTACGAGGACGTCATCTGGGGCGTCCCGGGGGAAGCCCGGCGGGAGCGGTTGGCACAGGAGTGGGACTTGCGGGTCCTGCTCACGCGGTGGTTCTGACCGCCCGATCCCGTCATGGTCTGCCCACCGTCGTCGCGGCCACGCGGTGGCGGTGGTGTCATGAGGAGGCGACCTCGTAAGGCCCGTCTTGCACCATATGAGGCGGGACCGGGCCAAAAGTGCCTCATCGTAAATACCTTATAGGCCGTTTCGGGCGCCGGACGGCCCCTGTGGATACCAGCCGTCCGGACACCCGAAACGGCAGGGGAATGCGGTGAACCGCATGGCCCGGGGCGGGGGCAAGGGCGTCGGCGTTGAGACCTGCGTCCCTGCGAGGCATGCCCGGGGGCCAGGGGGCCACGGCGCGGGCTCGCTTGCTGCCGCAACCTCCTTGTCCTCGCGCCTTCCGATCCATGTGGCTTGATGTCGTCTTCGGTAGACCAGACCACCGGTCTGAGCAGGTTCGTGCCACTGCCCGCCGGTTGCTGAACCCTCGAAGAGGACCTTTCACCATGCGCCACTTTCCCTTTCCTCATCCGTTGTCGGAAAGACCGCCCTCACCCGCCTGCGGCGGGTCGGCTGCTCCGGTTCCTTGTCGGAAGCCGTTCCTGCGGACCGACATGGCGAGGAGAATCATGATCAAGTCGAGGTTGCGTTGATGTCCCGAGTTCACGCCCGCTTCCTGGGCCTGCTGGCCCAGCCCGTCTCGCCGCCCGTGAACTCCCCGCTCACCCGTAGTGTCCACGTCCACCAACGGGCCAGGGCCACCCTCCAGGCTCAGCTCGCCGCGAGTGGGCGGTGGCGGGGCGGCCTGCTGTTTGGGCACGCCGAAGATGACGTTCTCCATGTTCACTTCGCCGCTCCCCAGGGGTACGCCTGGTGGCCCACGTGCCAGACGCCCCTCCAGGTCGATCCGCACTACGCCCTGGGGTGGGCCGACGCCCTGGCCGCGGCTAGCGAGCAGCCCGTGGACTGGGTGGGCAGTTGGATCATGTACCCGGACAGCCAGTTGGGCGGTATCGAGGCCGATCTGGTCTGGCTCCACGCGGGCCGAACTACCGCGCTGGTTGACGACCTGCACCTGCTGATGAGCGTGGGATGGTCGGACGGTCGCCTGAGCGCGACCGCGTACCGCCCGATGGATGGAGAGTTGGAAACACTGGAGGTGGAGTGGCTCCCGGCGCCGTGAACAGCAGAAGCCGGCGCATCGCCGCCCCTGGCGAGCTGGGCAGAAGTGCGGAGGCCCAGGCTTACAGCTCGCCGAAGTCCAGCGGTGACCCGGGGTGATGGGCAGTGTCCAGCGTCCGGTAGGGGACAGGTTATGCCGCTCCCGGGACGGCGGGGCCGGAGAGGTTGAGCGAGGCGCGTCATCACATCCCCCGAAGCCCACTGAGACCGTAAGCAGACTGGGGTAGCACCCCTTCACCCAGAGGGTTTTGGGTGCAGTGGGGGGAACATCTGACCAGGGTGAGTTGCTCGGACGCTCGAAGCCCGATCAACCGTCGCGGCATGAGCCGTCCGCAGCGAAAGGAATCAAGACATGTCACAAGTAGACCGTCCCTACAGCGTTGTCCTTCAGAATTTTGATCTGTCTCCTGGCAACTCGGCTATTGTCCAGAATGAGTCTTACCGAGTTGACCTTCTCAGGGCGAGTAACGTCTTCCTGAAAGAGCCGCTGGTTCAGGCCTTGGGCGATCACGAAGTTGTCGAGAAGCTCCAGCATCTGTCGCAACAGCCAAGCCTCACGACAACGGATGCTGCGGACAGCCTGAGGTGTATCGAGGCGGTGCAAGTCGCCCTGCACGAAGCGGCTCACCATGCCGCGGCGTTCGCCGTGACCCGGGCCGAGGATGTGCTCCTCAAGGGCGTCTTCCTGGAACAGGCCGTCAAGGAGGCGCGGGCCAAGTCTTCCAAGAAAGTTCTCAAATACTTTGACGTAAGTGCACAGCTTTATGTCCTCACTGCCCCAACTGCCTTCGAGGTGCTTGCGAAAATCAACTTCGACAAGGGCACTCATGTTGTAGGTATAAATGCGTATCGACTCGATGAACGAGATATTGAAGATCTTATAAATACCAGCCATCAGTCGTGGCTTGAAGACGGCAACATTTATCATGAGGGTGAGCGTGCCTACGATAGGGTTTGCCGACTCCTGCAAGAGCACCGCGCAGCCCTGGAACCCGCCGTCGTGGCGGGTGCACGGCTGGCGCTCAGCATGCTCAGTGAAGGTCGGACCAGCGTCGCAGGGGATCAACTCGACGACGCTATGGCGCCCTTCTTAACCCGTGGCCAGTGGTCTGAGATCGTTCTCGAAGACCCGGAGATGCCTCCACGCATCCGGCAGATAAAGGTGCATGAGCGGGAGTCCGCACGGCGCGGAGAGCCTGACGTCCTGTGAGGCGCTTCCACACGCTCCCGCCCAGGTGACGTGACCCGCAGGCCGTGTGCCTCTTCTCGTGTGGCACCGGCCTCACGCCTGCGGAGGTGCTCCCGTTCGCGGAGCAAATACGTGCACAACATAATATAGGTAGACTGGGGCATGTCCTTGCCTCAGCCACTCTTGCTAGACCTGGTGTCCCCATTGCCCAGCCTCGACGAGACCCAACTGCGTGCCTGGGCCCGTGGACGCACGGTGATGATCTCGTCCACGATGCGGGACTTGATGCCCGAACGGGACGCCGTCGCCCAGACCGTCGCCGACTTCGGCGCCACGCCGAGGTACTTCGAGGAGTTCTCCTCGCCGGGCGATCCGGCACAGGTGTACCACCCAGAAGTGGGGCGCGCGGACGTGTACCTCTTCATCGCGGGTGAGAGGTACGGTGCCCCGGTGGCCAGCGATCCGCAAGGGCGCAGCGCCACCCACCTGGAGTACGACACCGCGTATGCCAGCTACAAGCCGGTGCTGGCCTACAACAAGCTCGGGGTCGAGCGGGAACCGGCGATGCAGTCCCTCGTCTCGCAGCTCGAAGGGGTCCACACCGTGGCCCGCTTCGGCACCATCAACGAGCTGAAACGAGCGGTGCGCGAGGGCCTGACACGGCTGGCGGAGGCCGATTCCACCACCTGGGTCAAGCTGGACCAGACTGTCTTTCCGGTGAGCAAAGTGACTCTGCCCCCGGCCACGGGGAATGCGTGGGACCCCCAGCGTCAGCGCCGAAGCGTCACCCTGGAGGCCAGCCTGCGCGACCGGCAGATCCTGGCTGCGCTGGGAGACTCCTTTCACGCGCGGCCACTCACCCTCGCCCGAGAGGTGTTCGACGCCGAGCAGGTGCGGGTGCACGAGGACCGTGCCAGCCGGTACGCCGTGACCCAGCGGATCGAGGCCAACCTGCGCCCGGCCTCCGCGAGTGTCCTGACGATCATCCCCATCGCCAACGGGGAGAGCGGCGAGGAACAGCTGGAAGCGGCCATGGATTCCCTGCTGTTCGGCAAGCCCGTGCCCGAAAGGCGAGGCGGCGGTGGGCTCAGCTTCCTGCGGGCCCTGAGCCCGGTCGGTCCCCGCCTGGCCCAGCTCCACCGGCAACTCGCGGCCCACCACCGCGAGGCGGAACTGTTCGTGCCGATGGCCGAACTGCTGCTCACCGACCGTCTGCTACGGGGCACGCCGCAGGACCCGGCGCCCCTCACCGCCCTGGAACAACTCTTCGTGTCCCCCGTGGTTCAGGACCGCCTGTTCGTTCGGGTGGTGGGGGTGCACGTGGGGGGGAACTTCGGTGGAAGCCACCGGGTCACGCGCGAGGGCCACATCAACCTCCGCGGGCCGGTGTCGGCGGGGATCGACGGTTGGTGAGGGCACCGGGGGGACGCAACTGCCTCCTCGCCCGGTCCTGTAACCTGTCATGCTGCCCCGTGTGACTGACCACGACCATCACGCCGCCGCCAACGCCGAGCAGGTGCGCCTGCTGCGGGAGGAGCTGGAGGCGAGGCTGGACGGACAGAACCGGTGGTCACCGGATCGCCTCATCCGGTCCTGTGCTGCCGCGCTGGTGAGGGCCAGTGCGGTCCTGAGGTCACCGCGTGCCTCAAGCCGGGAAACGCGTCAGCGGTAGGACGGTGCCCTACAGCAACTCCCTGAGCGGCACACCCACCCCTGCCGCGAGCAGGTGCATGTTGTCCACGCTGATATTGCGGCGGCCCACCTCGACCTGGGCGATGTAAGACCACGTGATCCCACTCGTTTCGGCTAGGTCCTCCAACGTCATGCCCTGCTTCTGCCGTTCCTCACGGAGCCGCCGCCCGAAGGTCAACCTCGACTCCGTCGGGCCCTTGTCCGTTTTCGCCACCGTCCTAGGGTGGCGAGCCCCCTTTCCGGGGAGCCATTCAGTTAAAGCCATATCACTTAAAGCCATGTATGCTGGAGGCGTTCCCTCGGAGGTGCCGCATCCATGCAAAAGACAGTCCTGGCCGCCCTTCTCGCTCTTTCCACCGCTCAAGCGGCCCTGCCGCCCGCCGACTGTAAGAGCCTGCTCCTCGGGGACAGCAACATGGTTCGCTACACGTCCGCCGCGACGTTTCCCAACGAGCCGCAGCAGGTGACCGTGTGGTTTGACGAGGCCACCGGGCCCACCAAGTTCTGCGGGTTCACGTTCACCCCGACCCAGAAGGGCCAGGTCGTGACCGCGACGGCGCCCAACTTGGCGGCGTTCTCGAACGTCTTCCGGGAAAACTACAGGAACACGCAGCGGATCATGTTCGAGAACATGTACCGGGACACCAGTGCGGGAACGGCCAACCCGACCTCGAATGCCGTGTTCGACCCCCGGAACTACCAGTTGACCTACGAGGCTCCCGGCTACAACGGGATTCCGTTCACCGTTGGCGCGAAGATCGACAACGGTGCCCTTCAGCCGTTGTACTACAACGGCAAGGCGAGCGCGATCCGGGTGCCACGGTCGGCCCGGACCATCGATATCTACGCCAAGGTGGGGACGGACATCGCCACCCACTGGCAGCGTGTGAGCATCAACCTGCCCCGGGCGACCGTCACGATCTACAAGAAGGCTACCTTCCCGGCGAAGTGACTCGGGTCGGGTTCGCCCGGCTCGTCCGGTGCGCCCTCCCGCAGGAAACGCGAAGGATCGCTGCCGGGGACCCGCCCTGTAACTTCCGCCCGACGATGCTGGCGCAACCCCCGATACCCGTTCGGGGGTTGTTCACGTCCTGGGACGTTCCCGCCTGAGATTGGCCCGGCGGCGGAAGCCCGGGGCGCTTCTCGGCAGATGGGTCCGGGCGTGAGCTGGAACGACACTCGGCCCCGCCAGGCGAAGTGGGTCTCCCAGAGTGGTCAAGGTGGGCTGCCGCGAGGCGGGTGCTGTTCACCCACCTCCTGCCTTGATCCCCGGGGAACTGCCCTTCACCCACCTGCGGCGGGTCCGCAGGTGAAGCTTCCCTCCGGGAGACACCACCGTGGTTCGAGGTCCTCTTGTCCTACCTGCCTGTTCACCTGCACCAGCTCTCGTCCCTGGCAGACGGCGACCCTGTCCTGCTCACCGGGCTGTACTCCCGGCATCCCGGTGGGGCCGTCCTGACCCAGGGTGAGCAGCGCCTCGCCCTGATCGGCCAGCCGTTCACGGCCCTGCCCGCCCAGCACAGCCGCACCGAGGTCTGGGGTGTCCTCCTCCAGGGTCAGGTGCGTCGCCTCCTGGTTCACGACGCCCGTCCGGCGGGCTCGGCCATCCCAGTTCCCGGCGAGAGTGCGTCCGGGCGAGTGGGTGACGAGATCGCGCTGACCGTCCAGGTCCGGTTCATCGGCCACGACCAAGTGGCGGTCACGGCGGACCGGCAGGTGTACCTGCTGTGGGGCGAGGACCTCGATCAGCGGTGCTACCTGCTCACCGGACGGGTGCAGAGCCTGAACCCGCCCACGCTGTCGGTGTGCCAGGCCGTGCCCGTGAGCCTGATCCTGCCGCCGGGGGCAGATGCGTTCGCCTGAGCGCCGTCCTTGCCCTCTCGTGACAGGAGTGGAGGGAGGGGCGGACGTGTCCCTCGTCGTGGAACTGGCCGTGTCGAACTACCCGGATCGGCGGGAGGGGTCGGCCTCGCGTTCCGCCAGCCAGGCCAGTGTGGCGGGCAGGTCGCCCGCCCGCCCCACGACCCGCTGCCGGTACCCGTCCTCCATCACCTGTGCCAGCTCCCGGATCTCGGGTTGCGGACGTTCCGCTGACAGCCGCCGCACCGACACCGGGATCGCCGGTCCCAGTTTCAGGTTCGTTCCTGGAGAGTCCTCTTTGCGCACGGTGGCCAGCGTACCTCCAGCAGCCACGGGCGGACCTCACTCTCGGCGCTCCACCCCTGCGAGCCCGGCACGCCGGGGGTTCACGGGCGCGGCGGTCGTATCTTTGGGGGGTGAACAACGGGCAGGAGGGCGTGCTGATCACCTTCGAGGGGATCGGCGGCAGCGGCAAGTCGAGCGTGGTGACGCGCGTCAGGGAGTGGCTGAGCGGCAGTGGAGTCGAGGTGGTGCACACGCGGGAGCCGGGCGGGACGCCCCTGGGCGAGACGTTGCGCGCCGTCGTCACGGGCAAGCGTGAGGGGCAGACCCCGACGCCGTGGGCAGAGGCCTTCCTGTTCGAGGCCGACCGCGCCCAGACCTTCGCCGAGGTCATCTTCCCGGCTCTCTGGGAAGGGCGCGTCGTGCTGTCCGACCGCGGCGAGTACGGCACGGTCGCGTACCAGGGGTATGGCCGCGGCCTGCCCGTCGACGCCATTGACCGGATGACGGCCCTGGCCACGGCACAGCGGCGGCCCGACCTCGCCCTCGTCCTGGACCTCCCCGCTGATCTGGCCATGACCCGCCGACACCAGGCACCGACCGACGACCGGTTCGATCACGAGAAGCTGGCGTTCCAGGAGCGCGTGCGCCAGGGGTACCTGTTCGCGGCGGAGCGGGACGGCCCGCGAGCGCGGGTGGTGGATGCCTCCCGCCCCGCGGACGAGGTGTTCGGTGAGGTCCGGGCCCTCATCCTGGAGGTGTTGCGCTCGCGGTCCTTCGTGCCCGCGGCCCTGGAGCGGCTGGCTTGAGGGGGCCCGGGACGACGGCGGACGACACTCCGGCGCGGGCGTTCGCGGCCCTGGTGGACCAGGTGCAGGCGTGCCGCCGCTGTCCGCGGATGGACGAGCGTGCCCGGGTGCTCAGTGCGGCCAACGGGCGCGAGGGAGCGCGTGTGCTGTTCGTGGCCGAGGCGCCGGGCCGCCTGGGGGCGGAGCGCACCCGCGTGCCCCTGCAGGGGGACCAGACGGGGCGGAACTTCGAGGCGCTGCTGGCCTCCATCGGGCTGGACCGCGCCGAGGTCTTCATCACCAACGCGGTGCTGTGCAACCCGCAGGACGCCTTCGGTCGCAACAGCCCGCCGACGCGCGAGGAGGTGGCCCGCTGCGCGCGCCACCTGGAGAGCACTCTCGACGTGATCGCCCCCGAGGTGGTCGTCACCCTCGGGCGCGTGGCGCTCGAAGCGCTCCGGCACATCGAGGACCACGCCTTCACGCTCGCGCTCGACGTGGGCCAGCGGCGCGAGTGGGCGGGGCGCGTCCTCATCCCGATGTACCACCCGGGTGCCCGAGCACGGGTGCACCGGCCCCTGGAACGGCAACTGGAGGACTTCCGGGAACTGGCACGGGTACTGGGACGTACCCTTCAACACTCTGTCTGAAAAGCTGACACCGCCACCGATTTTGCTTGACCTGCTGACATCCTTGCTGTAGAGTGTCAGGAAATCTGTCGTTTTTCTCAAAACGGCAGGAAGGCTGACACATGGTCCAGAAGAGCACCGTCGCGCCGCCCCAACACGAGCCTCCGCCTTCGGCGGGCGTGCGCTCGGCGGTCGTCGCCGCCGTCGCCCACACCTACGCGTGCCCTGAGTCCGAAGTCGAGCAGGAGATGACGCGCCACGGTGACTTCACCGTGAAGTCCGTGCCGGCGCATGCGGTGCTCGCCCGGCTGGCCGCCGATCTGGGGGTCAAGGTGCCCAACCCCTCCAAGCTGCACCGCGCCCAGTACTCGTCGGTCAACGCTCTCGTCGAACTCGTGCTGTCGGCCCAGAGGAGGTCCTGAGTGCCCGCGCCCACCTCTCCCAGAACAGAACCGGTCCCGCACGAGACGCGGTCTTCCGGCACCAGGTCGTACGTCTCCCAGGCGGCGCTGATCGCCCGCCCGAACCTTTCCTGGGCGTGGCTCGACGCGCTCGACCGGCTCGTGACCCAGGGCGGCAAGGCCGTCAACCTCACGGTCGTCATGCCCGGCGACGGTGGGGAAGACCCCGGTATCCGGGGCGCGCTCGACGGGTTCATCGCGGCGAACCCCTCGGCGGCGCAGCCGGTCGAGACCGTCGCGGGCACCCTGTTCCCGAACGACCTGTACTTCCCACACCTGGGCGAGCGGGCGGCACCTCACCTGTACGCGACGTACCGCGAGGCCTACCCGTTTCTCCGCCAGCACCCGGGGAACGTCCACGGGACCTACTTCGGGCGCCTCGTCGCCTGGGAGCGCCCGGGCGACGAGCCCCTCAATCAACTGGAGCGGGTGGTGGAGCGGCTGCGCCGCGAGCTTCGTGGCCGGGGCCCCAAGAGCAGCGCGTACGAGCTGTCCGTCGTCCCCGCGGGCGGCTGGGACACCGAGTTGCGCGTTCAACGCCCCGACGACACCCGGCTCATGGGGTTCCCCTGCCTCAGCCACATCAGCCTGAAGCTGGTGGACGGGCAGCTCCACCTCTGTGCCCTGTACCGCAACCAGTTCTTCATCCAGCGCGCCTACGGCAACTACCTGGGGCTCGTCAGGCTGCTCGGGTTCATCTGCCATGAGGTCGGTTGCGCGCCCGGTGAGATGTTGTGTCTGGCGACCCACGCGGACGCCGAGCGTCTGGGCCAGGCGCGGGCACTCGTCAGGGAGGCCCGCACGGCGCAGACCCTGACCGACGGGGAGGACGCGGGTGGCTGAGCAGCTCACCTCGGCCCCGGGCCCAGACACGCTCCCGGCGCTGCGAGAGTTGCGCGTGGAGGTGCTGCGGGCCTGCCCGCTCACCTGCGCCCACTGCTCGGCGTTCGCGGCGCCGCGCCACCCGCTCGCCCTGCCCCTCGCGCGGACGCTGGACCTCGTGTCCGAGTTCGCCCGGCTCGGCGGTCGCCGCCTGACCCTCACCGGCGGCGAGCCCCTGGAGTACGTCGGCTTCGACGAGGTCGTGGCGCGGGCCCGGCGGGAAGGCCTGGCGGTGCGGGTCTTCTCGTCGGGCGTCGTCTGGCAGGCGGGCGTCCGCACCAGCGTCCCGCCCGGTCGGCTCGCCGCCCTCACGCGGGTCGTCGACACGCTCGTCGTGAGCCTGTACAGCCCGGACCCCGTGCGGCACGACGCGGTCACCGGGGTGGACGGCAGCTTCGACCTGACCGTGGAGACCGTCCGGGCGGCGCTCGCGCTCGGCCTGCGAACCGAACTGCACTTCGTGCCGACCCGGCTCAACCGCCACGAGCTGCCCGGCCTCGCGGCGCTCGCGGTGGCCCTCGGCGTCCCGCGGATCAGCGTGCTGCGCTTCGTGCCGCAGGGGCGCGGCGCGCACGGTCAGGACCGCTTGACCCTCGATCAGGCCGGGTACCGCGCCCTGCGTGACACCGTTCTCGACCTGCGCTCGGCCCACCCCGGGCTGGAGATCGCGCTGGGGTCCGCGCACGCCTTCCTGGGGCTGGAGGGCTGTGGTCCCTGCACCGCCGCGCTCGACCAGCTCCTCGTCGAGGCCGACGGGCGCGTGGCCCCGTGCAGCGCGTTCGGCGACTTCCGGCTGCCCGGGGACCACGACAACGTCCTCTCCGCGTCCCTGCGCGACGTGTGGGGCCGCTCCCGGCTGCTGGGGGCCGTGCGGGAGGCGCACCGCGTGGCCCCCGGCTGCACGGGCTGCCTCGCCCAGAAGGCCCTGTCCACCGGGCGCCTCGACCCGCGCGATCCCGACCCGCTCAACCTGGGCGCGGACGCCGCGAGGGTGGCGTGATGGACGCCCCGCTGTCGTGCGGGGTGGACCTCGTCGACCTCGACGGGTGGCGCCGGGCCCTCGAAGTGGGCGGTGAGGCGTTCTGCGAGCGCAATTTCACCGAGGGCGAGCGCGCGTGGTGCGCGGGGGACCCGGCGCGTCTCGCGGCCCGCTTCGCTGCCAAGGAGGCGGTGGCCAAGGCGCTCGGCACCGGCTTCCGTGACGGCGTCGAGCCGGGGGACATCGAGGTCGTCAGCGCCGAGCACGGGCAGCCCACGCTGCGCCTGCACGGGGAGGCCTCGGCCCGCGCGCGGGCCCTGCGCCTGGACGCGTGGCGGCTCAGCCTGGCCCACGGCGAGCGTCAGGTGGTCGCCTTCGTGGTGGCCTGCGCGCTTCCCGCCGTCGGCGACGCGCGGTGACCACGCCCGGCTCACGCGGCTCTGCGGGGACCGTGACAGCCTGAAGGAGGAGGAGAACGATGGAACCGCAAACCAGGGAGTACGTGCTTGACGCCGAGCAGGAGCGTCGCCTCGCGGAACGGGTGAAGGAGGCCCGGGACTACCTGGGCCTGTCGCAGGAGTTCGTCGCGGACCGGATCGGGATCTCGCGGCCCGCCATGTCCGCGCTGGAGACGGGCAAGCGCAAGATCAGCAGCATCGAGCTGCACAAGCTCGCCCGGCTGCTCAAGAAGCCCCTCGAATACTTCTTCGACGACGACGAGGTGCTCGCCGGCCCGCAGGACGAGACGGCCCAGGCCCTGTACCGCGCCTCGAAGGGTCTGAGCGAGCAGGACAAGCAGCAGGTGCTGCGTTTCGCCGAGTTCCTGCGGCAGGCGGGGCGCGCGCCGGCCCTCACGTCCACCGACCAGTCGTGACCGCATGCTGACTCCCAGAACCAGGCAGTGGGCCAGGCAGCGCGGCACAGCCGCCGCCGCCGCCGCGCACGAGCGGCTGGGCACGGACACCGGCCAGCGCGTTGACGTGTTCGGCATCATCCAGCGGTCTGGCGTGTGGCTCATGTTCCAGCCGCTGGACGTCTACGGGGTGTACCGGCGCATCCCCGACGAGGCGGGCGACATCAGCGGCATCCTCGTCAACGCGAAGCACCCGCCGAGCCTGCAACGCTTCACCGCCGCGCACGAGTACGGGCACCACGACATGGGCCACGAGGAGAGCGTGGACGGCGAGGTCGAGCTGGGCCTGGCCCGCGACCGCACCACCGACAGCGTCATCGAGGTGGAAGCCCAGGCGTTCGCCGCCAACTTCCTGATGCCGCCGCGCCTCGTATACACGATGTGCCGCGCGGCGGGCCTGCCGCGCGAGAACGCGGACCCGACCCCGCAGCAGGTGTACCTCATGGGCCTGGAGATGGGCGCGAGCTACCAGGCCACCGTGACCCAGTTGCGTGCCCTGGACGTCATCGGGAAGCGGGTGTACGACCAGTTGGTCCGCATCAGCCCCCTTCAGGTCAAGACCGAGCTTCGGGGTGGGGAGCGCCCGGACAACGGCCGCGTGGACGTGTGGCCGCTTGACCGCCGCGACTCCGGGCGCGTCGTGTACCCGCGCGTCAGCGACGAGCTGGTGCTGCACCTGCCCGAGATGCCGTCCACCGGCTACGTCTGGACGGCGCCGGAGACCGTCGGGGCCCAGCCCGCGGACCCGGCGGTGGAGGTGCTGGTCGATCAGTTCCTCGCCGAGCCGGGACCGGACGACGAGGTGCTGGGCGGGGAGGGCCTGCGGCGCTTCGTGCTGCGCGTCACGCACCAGGGCGGCGCCCGCCTGGAACTGCGCAAGCAGCGGCCCTGGCAACGCTCGGGGGAGCCCCTCGACCGCTTCGGCCTCGACCTCAACATCGCGCCCCACCCGGCTGGAAGTGCCCAGCAGGGCGTGAGCACCCGTCAGCAGCCGTTTCTCGCCTGAACCCCATGACCCACACCGCGCGAACATGGCCGTTGACCGACCTCCGTCCCACCCTGCCGCCCGTCCGGGACCAGGGCAACCGCGGCACCTGCACCGCCTTTGCGGTCACCGCCGCCCACGAGGCCCGGATGCTCGGGGCCGACGCGGCGCTTGACCGCACCTTCGACCTGTCCGAGGAGATGCTGTACTGGGGGTGCCGCCAGGGCCAGCCCCGTGGGGGAAGCGGCGCCTCCCTGCCCATGGCGCAGGCGGCCCTGGGGCGTCAGGGGCAGCCGGTCGAGGCGCTGTGGCCGTACGACGGGGACCGGGACGAGCACTCCACCCTGTACGTTCCACCAGCGGCGGCGCTCGATGCCCAGAACTGCCACCGCGCCTCGCTGCACCCCATGCCGTTCTCGACCGCGGCTATCGCCGACCGCCTGACCGAAGGCCGTCCCGTGGCCCTCGGCGTCCGGGTGGGACGCCTATTCGCCCAGGCGGTTGACGGACGCATCCCGGAAGACCCTGACCCGAGCGGGACGGGCGGGCACGCCATCGTCATGGTGGGCTACGACGAACTGGATCGTCCGCAGGACGGTGGCATGTTCGTCTTCCGCAATTCCTGGGGTGAGGAGTGGGGGGACCTCGGCCACGGGTACTGCTCGGGGGGGTGGCTCGCCCGGTCCCTCGTGGGCAGCCGCGTGTGGTACGTGTCGTGATTCCGGCTGCCCTGACCCTTCTGTGGTAGGAGATTGCGTCGGGTGCGCCCAGTCGCGGACCGGACCCAGCACTTCGGCTGGCTGCCCTTCGGCAGTTCGGAGAGCAGGCCCGCCGACGGCTTGTCGGGCCCGAGTGGCAGCGGGGTGGGGGAGAAGTCCCGGTGCCGACCAGGTTGACCGACGGGCCGTCCGGCATGCTCCCGGTTGTGATGGCGAGTTGACATAAGGGCCGACGTGACTGGGCCTTATGGCAGTTTTGGCACCTCAACTTTGAATAACTGGATATTCGGGCAGCGTGCGGCCCTGCCCCACGTCACCCGCTCAGTCGCGCGGCGGCCTCAGTGTAGAGCGAGACCTGAGCACGGTCGGCCAGGCGCAGGAAGCGCCGCACCGCGTGGGCATCACCCGTCTCCCGGAAGCGCCGGGCCCCAGCGGTCACTCGCAGGGCGCGTAGCCCCTTGTAGGGCACACCCGCCCGTCCACACAGGGCCTTGACGGTGTAGTCGAGATAGGGCTGGGTCGTCCCCGCCGTCACGGCACCCGACCGGGTCGGGGTGGCGCCGAACCAGCTGCGTAATTCCTGTTGAAGTCGGGGGGTGAGGTCGACCCGCTGCGGGTCGTCCGTCTCCGTCTGCACCAGGAGGTGGGGAAAGGCCTCGTCCAGCATCACCTGGTCACGGCGGAGTGCCGCGATCTCACCCGTGCTCAGCCCACCCTCCAGGGCCAGCAACAGGATGATCCGTTCCTCGGGGAGGGCCCGCGCGAGGAGTGCGTCCACCTCGGCGTCGGTGTAGGCCTCGGTGCGCCGGGCCGCGGTGGGGGCAGCGAGGGCGACGGTGAGGGGGGGCGGGACGGGCAGGGCTCCCTGCCTCCTCAACGCGGTCAGGAGATGGGTGGCGGCGACGAGGCGGCCCCGCGCCGTGGCGACGGCGTTCCTGGTCATGAGCCAGTCGCCGTAGTCCTGCATGGCCGGGGGGCGGGAGAGGTGATGCCCCTCCTCGTTCAGGAACTGGAGGTAGACCCCGAGACCTGTGCGGTAGGCGCGCAGGGTGGGGGCGCTGGGCGTCCGGTACTTGATCAGGTAGGCGTGGAGAACCTCCCAGAGCGCCGCCTCGTCGTGGTTCTGCACGGCGCGTTCGGCGTGTGCACGGCGCGCGGCGTCTCCCTCGTCGGACGCCCCGCTTGACCGGTCGATCATCGCCGCAGTCTATCAGGTTGATTTTTCTCAAAAATATACTTATTATGTTGATAGCAGAGCAGGAGGGTGACATGCGTACAGATGGACCTGACCCGGCGCCCGGCGCGGGGAAGCAGAAGAAGAAAAGCGGTCGGCCACGGCGGGCCAACGGCATGGGTTCCATCTGGTGTGAGGGTAAGGGGTACCGGTGGCAGGGCACGCTGGGATACCGCGCGAATGGCTCGCGGATCACTAGGAGCGGCAAGGCCGCGTCCCGGGAGCAGGCCGAGGCGGCGCTGGCGAGTGCCAGAACCGACTACCTGCGTGGACTGCTCGCCGAGCCGAGTGGCCTCACCGTCGCGGAGTACGCGGAGATCTGGGGGCGGCGGCAGTACGACATCACGCCTGTCACCCGGCAGAGATACGAGGCGGACCTAGGGTACGCGCTGGACCACATCGGGAACCTGAAGGTCCAGACGATCCGCGCCCCGATGCTCAAGGAACTGGTCGCCGAACTGGCGAGGAAGCCGGTGAAGACCGGGAAACCCCTCGCGCCGCGCTCCCTCGGCAAGGTCGTGACCCGACTGCGGGCGCTGTTCCGGGAGGCGGTCGGCGACCAGCTCATCTATGTCAATCCGATGGACGGGGTCAGGGCACCCCGTATCCAGGTCAACGAGATAGCCGAATCCAGGGCCCTGGATTTCGACCAGGAGGCGCGGCTCATCAAGGTCGGGAATGCCCTCTACCGTGCTGGCATGGCACGGTTGTGGCCAGCGATCTATCTGATGTTGCGGGTTGGGCTGCGGCGCGGCGAGGTGATGGGCCTGCGCTGGAGCGATCTCGATGTCCAGCGGGGTGATCTGACGGTGAGGCGGTCTCTGGTCAAGGCCGTCAATAAGACCACCCTCAAAAAGCCCAAGACGACCAATTCGAGCAGGAAACTTCCCCTCCCGCAGCACGTCCTCGACCTGCTGCTCACCCATCAGCGCGAACAGGAGCGGGAGCGGCAGACCGGGTTGGGAATCTGGCAGGACCTCGACCTCATGTTCCCCACCGCCCTTGGTGAGCAGACCCACCCCGACAACCTCAATCGCGCGCTGAACGGCCTGCTGCGCTGGTCCGATCCCGAGATCGTCAGGGATGAGGGCGTCTGGCGGGGGGTGCCTGTCGAGCACCGGGCGACCCTGAAGGCCGTCATCATGATGGGGGAGAAGCTGCCAAAAGCGTCGCCCCACGACCTGCGGCACAGCTTCGGAACTCTCGCCATCAGGCGCGGGATGTCGCCCGAGCTGGTGTCCCGGTACATGGGGCACGCCAGCGTGGTCATCACCCTGAGCATTTACCGGCATGTGGTCCACGACGAGCTGCGCGAGGCCGCACGCGGCGCACTGGCCCTGGAGGCCGGGGTGCGGGCGCCGACGCCGGCGACCCAGGGCGATCCCGCACGGGTGTTGAACTGACCGCTCGGCAGCGGCGCCAGGGGCACCCTGGGCGACCCGGGTGAGTTGATCGCCGGCGCCGGGACCGAGCAGAGACGCACAGACGAGAGGGTGACCATCTGTGCCCCAGGAGGGCAACCCCGGGTGACGCCCTCAGACGCGGCACCCTCGACAGGGCGGCGGGTGGCCTTCTCCTGCTGCCCCTGTCTGTTTCTGCACCTCCCGACACACCACCTGGTACCCCACGTGGAGCCGTGCATCGAAGAGCTTGGACGGGGAGTAACGGGGACCCACGGTGATCGCCATCGATAACTGCGCCAGCCTGCCACACCTCGTACCCACGAGTGTAGCCTTGGATGATGATCCACGAAGAAACGTTCGAGAAAACAGAAGCCCTCACCAGGATGACGCTTCAGCTCTCCTCGATGGACAGGAAGCTGTTTTTCGATCTGCCAGACAGATGTCTTGAAATCATGAACGAGGCGTGTGTCGAGGCGGCCAGAAATAAAGACTATGAGGATAGGCTGGAATTGAAGATAGCGTTGCAACTGGCCTCGCAGCTCATGCAGGACTTCAGATCGTGCACCCTCCTGGCGAGGATGGGCTACGCCGGGCCTGCGGCCTCGGTCGCCTGCTCGATGTACGAGGGCTTCTACATCTTCGCGGTGATGAGACTGTCGAGCGACAGGGTCAGAGAGTGGAAGGAAATATACGACACGACTGACCTGAACGACTACAAGAAGAATCCCCTGGGCTATGGCGATGCCAGAGACCTGTTTTACAGCCATGTCCTCGGCTCTCCTGATTCCGAGGTGGCGAAGGAAGTCTCCAGAGGGCTTTATACCCATCTTTCCGCGATGCGACACTACAATCCGAGGGCGCGCCAGAGGTTGGGGCTGATTCCCCATCGTGACAGTGATGGGAGGACTGGATTCGTCCCTTCTCCCTACGCGGCCTCTCTCGGTTATGGGACGGTCTATTCAAGGTATGTGATGCTGGGGGCGATCAGGTATGCCGCGTACATCATTAACCACCTCTCGTCTCATTATTTCAGGAAGCTGGATAATGGCGAACTGGACGACATCTCTCTGGATGGTCTTTCCCTGTTCCGAGAACTTGAAGAGTTGGGGGACTGGTTTGACAATGATCCTGAGGCGAGAGCCATCGCCACGCCGGAGCCAGGAGCCTCCTCGTAGTGTTGCCTCACGGATGGAACGCCCGTGACCCTCGCCTGATGCCCGTGAGGGCGAACGGAATACTTCTACACCCGCTGGGATTCGCTTCCGGCAGGTTGCCCTCGGGACGTGGTGCCCCAGCACCCGGGGCAGTGCTCACCGTTGGGTGACGGCTGTTGGGTTGAGGACCTGGCCGTGCGCGCGGCGGTGGCGGCCCACCCCAACACGCCGCCGGGGGTGCTGGGCCACCTCGCCGCCAACTCTCCCGATGAGGTGCTGGGCAATCCGGCCCTGCCGCCGCTGCGCCTGACCCGGCCCGGCCTCGTGCAGGGCTGGCCCGATCAGACGCTGCTGGGGCTGGTGCGTCGTCCGGGGGTGCCGGAGGGGTTGCGGGAGCATACCCGGCGACATCCCCGGGCCGAATTTCAGGAGGCGCTGGCGGTGCATCTGGACCTCTCGGTCGCCGACATGCGGGCCCTGGTCTGGCACTGGGCACGGCAGGTAAAGACTCGGCTTGCCGAGCGCCCGGTGCTTCCGCCGGATGTGCTGACCGCCCTCGCCGCCGACCCCGACTACGCCGTCCGGTGGTCTGTCGCGGCTCGACCGGACCTGTCCCCGGCGATCACCGAGGCGCTGCGGCGGGACCCCTCGCTCGACGTGCGGCAGGTGTTGAGGCGGGCGCAACATGCCGGCGGGCCAGAAGCACGGGTAGACCCCACCTGCACGTCGAGGTCACGGACACATGGGCAGGACCGGGACGGCCATCGGCAGTCAGCACCGACAACGGGGGTGGCTGGTGCTCCATCGTCCGTTGACCGCCGTGAGGGTCACGTGATTCGGGTGGGAGGGATTCTTGGACTGTCCAGCACAACAGGTGCAGTACCGTTCCGCACCGACCTGGTGGTCGAGGTCGGTGTACCAGGACCCGGGGCAGGCGGGCGGGATTCCCATCTGCTCCTTGTCGCTGCGAACCCAGATGCTGCTGAGGCCTTGGTTGCTCTGTCTGGCCTGCCGGTAGAGGTGGGCCAATCCCCCGTTCGTCTTCGCCCCGTGGTGCGGAGCGGTGATCAACATGCCGGGCGTCCAGACAGGGATCGTGGTGGTGTTCTGCATGAACAGAAAGTCGCTGTCGGCACTCAGGAGTGCTCCCGGATGGTCCGCGCCCGCCGGGGCATTCAGCACCAGGCTGGTGTGGTTCGTCTCGGATGGGTCCCTGGTGATCAGGGCCAGCACCTCCGCCGGATTCACAAACGGCTCGATCACCTCCTTGACTCGGGCGTTGATGACCCCGACCGGAAAGGCCGCGGGGTCTGGCTCGGCGGGATGGACCATCTGATCCACGTAGTCGAACCAGCGGATACGCAGGCCCCGCTGATGCCGGTAGGCGCTCGCCGCCACGTTCTTAACGCGCTCTCCCTTCCGGGACAGGGCGGCGAGCATGGCCACCCGGGCAGTGGCGAGGGGCCTGGTCTGGGCGAGCCGCGTCCAAAGGAAGGGCCAGTTCGGGGGTCGGTGTGGGCCTGCCCTCAGCAGTCCTGCCACATCGTGCCACCACCACCGCTCATCCCCTTCCTCGCAGCACCGTCTCTGAAGTTCCTCCTCCATCATGACGAGCCACTGCCCCTCGTCCGTGTTGGAACGCCGCATCTCATCCGCGAGAGCCTCGGTGGAGAGGCCCTCCCGGCGTGGCAGCTCCGGGACCTCGACGTGCCGCAGATCATCCGCGAGGAGCCGGAGCAGGGTGTCGCCCAGGGTGACGAGGGGTGACGTGAGCCCGTCTTCTCCCGCGGCCCCCTCGGGGGCGTCAGGGAACTGCTCGATGGCCGACTGCAGGGCCGCCACAACCCTGTGCTCGGGAAGACCGCCCACCAGGTCGGCCTGGGCCCGGGCCATGTCTGCCGGAAAGCGGAAGACCATGAAGCTTCCCTTGGCCATCAGGAAGGGCAGCCACAGCTCACGGATGTGGACTGGCAATCTGAGCACGGCCTCCAGTCCTCCTAGATGGTCGGCGTCGGTGTGGGTCAGGGTCACCACGTCAATCACCGGCCGGTTCGGGTCGTCGGCCGTGACGCCCGTGAGGCGCAGGTGTTGTCGAAGAAATGTCTGCGCCTCGTTTGCGTCCTTGCCCGCGTCGACCAACATCCGGAAGGGCCGGTCGGCCTCACCGGCCCTCTCCAGTTCCAGCAGAAAGCAGTTGCCGACGCGAACGTCGAAGGCGGTGAACCGGCTGGGCACGCGGGCATGCTACCCCTTCACACGGGGAAGCCACGTTGAGGAAGCCGCGACGCAGGATGGACCCCGACCCGGGTTGCCGCGCTCGGGGTTCACCGGGCAGACGGTCGTCTTCGGAAGGGTGCAGGGCCGACACGAAGGAATCGAGGGGAAGGAAGGAGCGCGGCGGCGACCGCGCCAGCCATCCTCGATGCTCCTTCAGGTGGGGCACCCGTTCATGAGGGCCTGTCCCGGGTGGGTGTTGAACCGACGACTACACGACAACTACACGGATAGGACGAATCCCCGGCTTTGAGCCAGGGATTTTTGTCGTCCTGAACGTGGCGCACCCTGTAGGACTCGAACCTACGACCGACCGCTTAGAAGGCGGTTGCTCTATCCAACTGAGCTAAGGGTGCAGGGTTTGACCCCCTTGCGGGGGCCTTCTGTACTTGGAGCGGGATCACGGATTCGAACCGAGGCCAGAAGCTTGGAAGGCTGCTGTGCTACCACTACACCAATCCCGCGTGAACGCGCCGGGCCATGATCTCTGGTCGAGGCGACTGGATTCGAACCAGCGACCCCTTGGTCCCAAACCAAGTGCGCTACCGGCCTGCGCTACGCCTCGTTCACGCCCGCGCGGAAAGCATGATAGCAGAGTCCCCGCGCGGTGTGTGCCCTGGTTCCCGGCTGCTTAGGTGACGGCGGCGTATCCTGCGATATCGTGAGTGCCGCCGCCCGCGTCAAAACCTATCTCGACCTCGTGAAGTTCGAGCACACCGTGTTCGCCTTGCCCTTCGCCTACGCCGGAATGCTGCTGGCGAGCATGGGGCAAAACGGTACGGGATGGCCGGGCTGGCACGTCCTCGTGTGGGTCACCGTGGCGATGGCGGCGGCCCGGACGGCGGCGATGGGCGCCAACCGGGTGATCGACCGCCTCATCGACGCCCGCAATCCCCGCACGGCGGGCCGCGAAGTGCCCAGCGGCAGGGTCACCCCGGCGCAGGCCTGGGCACTCGTCGTCGTGAGTCTGGGGGTCCTGACCTTCGCGGCGGCGCAGCTCAATCCCCTGTGCCTCGCGCTGCTGCCGCTCGCCGTCGTATTCCTGATCGGGTATCCGTACACCAAGCGCTTCACCTGGTTGTGCCACGTCTGGCTGGGGATCACGGACGGTGCGGCGGCGGCGGGCGGGTGGATTGCCGTGACCGGGGAATTCGCGCTCGGCGCGTGGCTGCTGTGGGGGGTCGTCCTGTTCTGGATGATCGGGCTCGACGTGATCTACGCGACCCTCGACCACCGCTTCGACCTGGCGAACGGGATCAAGAGCATCCCCGTGCGTTTCGGGATTCCCCGGGCGCTCAGGATCGCCGCGGCGAGCCACGCCCTCACCTTCGTCCTGCTGGTCCTCGTCGGGGTGGCGACGGGCGCGAGCCCCTGGTACGGCCTCGCGGTGCTGATCATGGGCGGCATCCTGCTCTACGAGCACCGCATCGTGAATCCGGACGACCTGGGGCGCGTCAACGTGGCTTTTTTCGACGCGAACATGTGGCTCGCCCTCACCATGCTCGCGGGCGTGGTCGCCGACGTGACGTGGCGGAGCCTGACCTGACGCCTTCCCGCGCCCTCGTGCCGGAGCCAGTCCGGGCTGCCTTCTCCGGGGGAGACGAGGCGCGTGCCCTCACCCTGTTGCGGCGTGCGCGCGACGCCCAGGAGGCGGGCTCACCGGAGTGGGCGGTGCTCGAACGGCTCACCGGCCTCGTTCTGATCCACGTCCTGCGGGAGGTGGAGGGCACCTTCGCCCTGGAACGCGCGGACGCCGTGCTCGATGCGGGCGGCGTGCCCCGGCCCACCCTGGACTGGTTGGAGGAGGCCCCGGGCGGCGGGTAGATGGGTAGAATGGCCCGAATGCGTGTGGCCGCCGGAGAAGCGCGATGACCCTGGAGAGTTCCGAGCTGGAGTTCGCGTCCCGTTACGAGGCCTTCGCCGCCCAGGGACAGCTCTACCCCCAGCGCGAGGGCAGCCCCCTGCTGGAGTTCGCGTCCGGCGGGCGTGTCCTGTACCTCTTCGACCGCACCGGGCCCTACCGGGGTCGCCCCGGCTCCGCCCGGGTGGTGGTCCACGGGGTCCTCGACCGCCGGGGCGGCGGGCCACGTGTCCTGACCCCCGCCGAACGGGGCCGCGCCCGCGAGACCCTCACCGTCGTCGGCGTCTCCGAGGTCGAGGGCGTGGGCGAACTCCTGGCCCTCTCCCGGCGCATGTGGGTGGTGCGCGCCCGCCTGCCCCTCGTGCTCGGCGCCTTCGAGGAACTGCCGGACGCCGGGGTCGGCGACTGGGTGGCCTTCCGCACCCTGCCCCCCCTCCACGGCTTCCTGCTCTGACCCCGGCCGTCTGGCGGGGGACGACGTTCGCGGCCTTCCCAAGCTCCTGATGAGAAGGCCATAAGTCCCTCGGCTTTGGAGAGGGGTCCTCACCTGGCCCTGTCCCGGAGGGAGCGGCCCGTGTCTGCCCTCCGATCCTCGGAAAGGAGGGGCCAGACGCACTCCTGGGAGCAGTGGGCCTTGACCCGCCGAGCCCCCCCGATGTGAGGGCGGTGGGGGTTTACTGAGGAGGGTGGGAGGCGCATGATGTCGGGGACCCCGCGATGACCGACCTGCTCTTTCCCCTCCCGGCCCGGCGCCCCGACCACGGGCAGGCCTGCCTCGTGATGGTCGATCTCGTCGGGAGCACGCGGCTGGCGCACCTGCTGCCGCTGGAGGACTACGCGGCGCTGATGGCGGAGTTCGTGCAGGTGCTCGTGCTGAGCTTCGAGGCGCGGGGGGGACGGGTGCTGCAACACCAGGGGGACGCGGTGCTGGGGCTGTGGGCAGAGGGCGAGGTGGGGCCGGCCGTCCTCGCCGGGCACGAGACGCACGAGCGGGCCGCGCGGCTGGGGCTCGCCGCCACCCTGGGGGCCCGCTTGCAGGTGCGGGCGGGGGTCGCCCTGGGGGCCGTGATCACCGGCTGGGTCGGGGGGCAGCTCAGCGCGTACGGGCTGCCCGTCAACTACGCCCGGCGCCTGTGCGACGCCGCCGTGCCCGGCGAGACGCTGGTGTGCGGGGCGGCGGCGGCCCATCTGGGGTTTCCCGGCACCCTCGCGGAGCGGCCGCTGCCCCCGCTGGCGGGCTTCGGGCCGGAGTGCCGAGCTTACACCGTGCGTGAGGTTGGTGCGGGGGCTATGAAAACCGGTTAAGCGCCCGGGCGGCCTTCTCATGAGAACGCTGCCTAGACTGACCGGTATGGAACGCAAGCCCCTGGTCCTCGTCATCGAGGATGAAAAAGACATTGCGCGCTTTATCGAGCTCGAACTTGCCGCCGAGGGGTACGCGACCGAGGTGGCCTTTGACGGGGTGACGGGACTGTCCAAGTTCCGCGAGGTCAACCCCGACCTCGTGATCCTCGACCTGATGCTGCCGGTGCTCGACGGGCTGGAGGTCGCGCGGCGCATCCGCAAGACGAGCAACACGCCCATCATCATCCTGACGGCGAAAGACGGCATCCAGGACAAGGTGGAGGGCCTGGACTCGGGCGCCGACGACTACCTGATCAAGCCCTTTTCCATCGAGGAGCTGCTCGCCCGCGTTCGCGCGCACCTGCGGCGGGTGAACCCGGCGGTGACGGGCGAGGTGCGGGTCGCCGACCTCGTGATGAACCTCGACGGGCGCGAGATCTTCCGGGGCGGGCGGCGGGTCGAGCTGTCGGCCAAGGAATTCGAGCTGCTCGAACTTCTCGCGCGCAATCCCGGCAAGGTCTTCTCGCGCTTCGAGATCGAGGAGAAGGTCTGGCCCGAGTACACCGGCGGGAGCAACGTGGTGGACGTGTATATCGGCTACCTGCGCCGCAAGCTCGAAGAGGGCGGGGAGCGGCGGCTGATCCATACCGTGCGCGGCGTGGGGTACGTGCTGCGCGAGGAGTGAGGTCGGGAAGCGGAGCTAGACTGCCGGGCGTGAGGATCCGGTCCGCCACGCCCGGCCGGCTGCTGCCCGGGGGGTCGCCATGACGCTGCGCTGGCGGCTGACCCTCTTCTACACGGCGCTGCTCGCGGTGCTGCTCACGGTCGTGGGGTTCGCGGCGCTCTTCCTGATGCGGACGAGTCTGGTGGGCAACCTCGACCGGGAGTTGCAGCGGACATACCGCAGCTTTACCGACACCGTCAGTCAGCTTCAACTGGGCGGTCCCGGCGAGGGAGCCGAACAGGACGCGCCCGGAAGTCTCTCGCCCCTGCGGTACTTCTTCCCCAACGACGCGATCCAGATCGAGGAGCTGGCCTTTTACGACCTCCAGACCCTGCGGGCGGCGCTCGACCAGGCGCGGACGCCGGGGGCGCGGCGGCAACTGCTCGACTACGTTCGCCGCCTGACCGAGGCCACCCGCCGTCCCCCCATCGGCCTGGACCGCGCGGCCCCCCTGGGACTGAGCGACGCGGAACTCACCGGGCTGATCGATTCGCCCGACACCCAGATCGTGGTCGAGCGGGACATCAAGGAAGCGTACAGCGGCCGGGTCACGCCCTACCGCTTTCTGGTCACGCTGGGCCCGGTGCAGCTCAAGCCGAGCGGGCTGAGCGGCCCCCAGGAGACCCTCGCGGTCACCTACGTGGGCCGCCCGCTCACCGCCCTGCACGACACCCTCGCCCAGCTCCGGCGGGTGATCTTGCTGCTCTTCGTGGTGGGGCTGATCACGGCGGGGGCGGGGGCCTACCTGCTCGCCGGGCGGGCCCTCCAGCCGCTGAGGCAGGTCCAGCGCGCCGCCGAGCGCATCGGCGGGCAAAACCTCGGTGAGCGCGTGCCCGAGCCGCGCACCGGAGACGAGGTGGAGTCCCTCGCCGGGGCGCTCAACGCGATGCTGGGCCGCCTGGAGGGGAGCTTCGAGGCGCAGCGGCGGTTTACCAGCGATGCCAGCCACGAGCTGCGCACGCCCGTCACCGCGATCAGCGGGCACGCCTCGTACCTCCTGCGCCGCACCGAGCCCACGCCGCAGCAGCGCGAGAGCCTGAACATCATCCGCAGCGAGTCCGAGCGGCTCACCAACCTGATCGCCAGCCTGCTGCAACTCGCCCGCTCGGACAGCGGGGCGCTCACCCTGACCCGCCAGCCCATCCTCTCGGGCCCCTTCCTGGCCGAGGTCACCCGCGAACTTGCCCCCCTCGCCCAGGCGCAGGGCACCGCGCTCACGGCGGGCGGGCAGGATGTGGTCTTCGAGGGCGATCCCGACCGCCTCAAGCAGGTGCTGATCAACCTGATCGGCAACGCCCTCAAGGCGGGCGCCCGCCACATCACGCTGACGAGCGGCCTTCAGGAAGAGGGGCGCGAGGTGCGTCTGAGCGTGGGGGACGACGGCCCCGGCATCGCCCCCGAGCACCTCGCCCGGCTCTTCGACCGCTTCTACCGGGTCGAGGACAGCCGCAGCCGGGATCAGGGCGGCGCGGGACTCGGCCTGAGCATCGCCCGGGGCATCGTGGAGGCGCACGGCGGGCGCATCTGGCTGGAGAGCGAGGTCGGCCAGGGCACGACCGCCCACGTCCAGCTCCCGGTCGGCGACCTCCCCGACCTGGGCGACGACGTGCCGTGACGCCCTGCGCTGCCCGGTGAACTGCCTGCGGGGATGCGGCCCAGGGAGGCAGAAGCCCAAAGCACAGGCTTTTCTCTTGACCGAGTGACCTGGGTCTGTTGGCTTGGATGGGGCGGTCTGATGGGTCACACGTCCCCTCACCCGTTGCTTCGAGGGCGCCCTCTCCCGCAAGGGGAGAGGGTCAACAGCCGTCAGCCTTCCTTTGCTGACCCGAGATGTTGACCCTGGTCAAGAGAAAGGCCTGGGGGTTTGCCTGCTGCCATCTGCCTCCCGCACCGATCCTGGGCCGCCTGGTGACTCAATGCGCCGCCGCGACGGCCCGCACCATTTCGTCCTGCACCGCGCGCAGGGTGAGGACCGGGGAATCCTGCGGCCCGTTCATGAGCACGGCGAAGGCGAGGGTATGGCCGCTCCCGCCCGTCACGTACCCGGCGAGCGCGCTGACCCCGGGCAGGGTGCCCGTCTTGGCCCGCACGTCGAGGCCCGAGCCCACCAGCCGCCGCGCGAGGGTGCCGCCGCGCCCGTCGTGCTCCGGGTCGTCCTCGCCCGTCCCCGCCTGGGGCAGCGCCTCGGCGAGGGTGTTGCGGCGCTCGCGGTAGGTCCGGGCGGGCGGCTCGGCGCGCACGGAGCCCGCCGGGTAGGGGAGGTCGTGCGAGGCACGCAGGAGGTCCACCAGGGCGCGGGCGGTGAGGCGGTTCTCGCGGCTCAGGCCGCTGCCGTCGGCGAGGTGCACGCCCGTCAGGTCCACCCCCACGCGGCGCAGGGCCGAGCGTTCCCGCGCGAGCGCCCCCGCCAGCGTGCCGTTCCCGCCGGGCCGCGCCGCGAGGGTGGCGAGCAACTCCTCCGAGCGCAGGTTGTCGCTGGGCCGCAGGGTGGCGGCGAGCACCCCGGTGGGCGAGGGGCTGCGCACGCTGGCGACCCCCTGCTCGGGCCGCCGGGCGACCGGAACGAACGGGTCGGGCGGGAGCGCACGGCCCCGCTCGTCCACCCGCGAGGGGGGGAGGGAGGGGGTGAAGGGTAGGGCGGTGCCCACCGTCTCCGAGCGCACCCGCACCCCCGCGCGGCGCAGCTCGGCGATCAGGGCCGCGCCCGCCCGCCGCCGCGCCTCCGCCGCCGATGTGGGAGGCGAGGCGTGCCACTCCGCGAGGCGCACGGGTGTCATGGGCACGCCGAGGGGCAAACCTTCCCACGTCGCGGCGTCGAGCGTGTGCTCGTCCAGCCGCACCTCCCCGACCTCGCGCACCCCCCGGGCGTGGGCCTGCCGGGCGAGGGCGCGCAGGCTGTTGGGGCCGTCCGCCACGCCGAGGGTGGGGTCGGCGCCCCCGCGCAGGGTGAGGTGGGAGACGCGGGGGCGCCCGACCTCGGCGGCGGGCACGGTGAGTTCGGTGCTCCACCACCCGCCCGCGCCGCCCCGGTCAAGCAGGACCGACAGCGCCGTGACGAGCTTGACGGTGCTCGCCGGGATGAGGGAGAGGTCGGCCCCCCGCGCCTCCAGTTCCGCGCCCGTCGTCAGGTCGCGCACGAGCAGGCCGACTTGCACCTCGCGCGGGACCTTCGCCAGCACCCGCCGCACCTCCGCGCCCGGGCCCGGTTCGCGGACGAGCCTCACCCCCTGGAGAACGCCCGGGGCCTGCGCCGCCGACCAGGGGGCCAGGAGCGCCAGACACAGGGGGAGAACTCGCCGCACGCGCGCAGGATAGCGGGCAGACTGTGGGGGCGTGACCCGAGGAGACCTCACCGGCAACGTCTTGCACTGCCCCCGCTGCGGGCGGGCCTACCGCTTCACGCGCACGCCGGGGGGCCACGCCGTCCGCGTCCACGAGAAGCGCTGGCCCTGGAGCCGCGAGGCGACCTGGCGGGGCTGGGGCGAGTGGACCGAGCCGCTCGGCAAGTTCCGCTGCCGCTGCGGGTCGGGGTTGACCGTGAGGTGAGGGCCTCAGCCCTTGGGCAGCGCGAGCCCCATCTGCTGGTACATCTGGTATTGCGGCGCCCCGCCGAGCATGTTCTGGCCGCCGTCCACGGGCAGGATCACGCCCGTCACGTAGCTCGCGGCGTCGGACACCAGGAAGAGGGCCGCGTTGGCGATGTCCTGGGGCAGTCCGAAGCGGCCCAGGGGCACCGTGCGGGTGAACTGCTCGCGGGTCTTCTCGTCCGGGGCGAGGCGGGCCATCCCCTCGGTGCCGTCGATGGGGCCGGGGATGATCGCGTTCACCCGCACCCCGCGCAGGCCCCACTCGACGGCGAGGGTCCGCGTCAGGGCGTCCACCCCCGCCTTCGCCGCGACGACGTGCGCCTGCATGGGGACGGGCACCCCGTAGGCGCTGATGGAGAGGATGTTGCCGCCCGGCACACTCAGGTGCGGCGCGCACGCCTTGATGGTGTTGTAGGTGCCCAGCAGGTCGATGTCCACCACCGTCTTGAAGCCGTTCGGGCTGATGCCGTCCACCGGGGCCGGGAAGTTCCCCGCCGCCCCCGCAAGCACGATGTCAAAGGGCCCGAACATCTCCACCCCCGCCTGCGCCGCCGCCTGGAGGGCCGCGAAGTCGCGCACGTCCGCCGAGACGCCGAGGGCCCGGCCCCCCGCCTCCTCGATGCTCCGGGCGGCGTTTTGCGCCTTTTCGAGATTACGGCCCAGGATCGTCACGGCGCACCCGTGGGCGGCAAAAGAACGCGCGATGCCGAGGTTGATGCCGCTGCCGCCCCCGGTGATCAAGGCGTGCTTGCCGCGCAGCAGGTCGGGGCGGAAGGTGGAGGCGGGGTCATGGGGTTGGGTCATGGTGGGCTCCTTTGAGGAAAGCGGTCAGCTCTCAGCCTTCAGCTTTCAGCGAGAGGGGGAGGCTTCAGCTTTTGCTTTTGGAGGCTGACCGCTGAGGGCTGACCGCTGACAGCTTCAATGCCTCCGCCGTCATGTGCCGCGCGTTCCACGCCACGGCGGCGGCGAGGCTCTCGGCGTGGGGGAGGCCGTCCCCCAGGGTGCGTTTGGTCCCTTCGAGGGCTTTGGGGGGCAGGGAGGCGAGGTGCGCGGCCAGGCTCCCGGCGCGGGCGTACAGCGTCTCCGCATCGGGCAGCACCTCGGTGACGAGGCCCCAGCGTTCGGCGGTCACGGCGTCGATGGGCTCCCCGGTCAGCGCGAGGTGGGCCGCCCGCCCCCGCCCGATCAGGTGCGGCAGCCGCTGGAGGCCCCCCAGGTCGGCGGTGATGCCCAACTTGACCTCGGGCAGGCTGAAGCGGGCCGAGGCGCTGCACAGCCGCAGGTCGCAGGCACTCGCCAGTTCCAGCCCCGCCCCGATGCACCAGCCGTCGATGGCGGCGACCACGGGGACGGGCAGCGCGGCGAGGCCCTCGATGGCCGCGTGCATCTCGTCCACCACGGCCCTGAACTTCGCCGGGTCCCCGAGCGCGGAGGCGATGATCGGCGCCGTCGCCGCCACGTCCAGCCCCACGCTGAAGTGCCGCTCGCCGCGCACGACCAGCACCCGCGCGCCCCCCAGTTCCGCGAGGGCCCCGGGAAGGTCCCGCCACGTCGCCGGGCCGAAGGCGCCCTTGGGGTGGGCGAGGGTCAGGGTCGCCACCTCCCCCTCGCGGGAGAGCCGCACGCTGTGATCAGTCATGGGAGGAGTGTACCGGGTTCAAAAAGGGGGATGGGCCGACGGGTGGGCCCGCGCTCTGCGCCAGACTGCCCCCCATGCGAACGGTCGTGGCGGGGGTTCTGGAACGTGAGGGGCCGGGCGGGGTGCGGCAGGTCCTGGTGGGGGCGCGGTCCTCCCCGGCGTGGGCGGCGGGCCAGTGGGAATTCCCGGGCGGCAAGGTGGAGGGCCGCGAGACCCCGGGGGAAGCTCTCGCCCGCGAGTGGCGCGAGGAGCTGGGGGCGGAGGTGGAGGCCGGGGAGGAGGTGTACCGCTCGCACCTCGACACGCCGGTCGGGCCCTTCACTCTCGTCGCGCTGCGGGTCCGCCTGCTGTCCGACGAGCCGCGGCCGCTGGAGCACCGGGCGCTCGCGTGGGTGGCCCCCGCCGACCTGACCCGTCTGCGGCTGCTGGCGAGCAACGTGCCCATCGCGCGGGCCCTCGCCCGGGGGTAGGCGAGCGGGCTACCGCAGGAAAAAGCTCAGGCCGAACATGACGGGGGCGGGTGGGGTGACCATGCTCAGCGGGACGGGGTGACGCCTGCCGATCAGCCCGCTCACCCACCGCGGGGGCCGCATCTCCAGGATGAAGCCCGCCAGGCTCAGGCCCTCCAGCGCGATGAAGGCCAGGTGTGAACGGTGCGGGGCGGCTCTGGAGGTCATCTTGTCGGGGGTGCCACGCGCCGCCCCAAAGTCTGACGCCTCCCGGGGGTGAAGAGGCTCCTTTATCCCACCCGCTCGGCCCCGAACACCCGCGAGGGCCGCACGAACTCCTCCTGCCCGGCGACGAGCTGAATCTCGCGCGTCCCCGCCCGGTGGGTGAGGTTGAGGACCCCGTACAGGGCGCTCATGCTGAGGCTGAGGGCTTCTCCCGCGTCGCCGCTCTGGAGGTAGTGCCCGAAAAACAGCGCGGCGATGGCGTCCCCGGTGCCGTTGCGGGGCGGGTCGAGGGGCAGCAGCGGCGTGCGGCACAGCCAGGCGCCGCCCTCCGTCACGGCCAGCGTCTCGATCACGTCCTCCGGCGCGTCCCCCCGCACCAGGCTGGTCACCACGACGAGGCGGGGGCCGCCCTCCCGCAGCCTCGTCCGCAGGGTGCGGGCGGCGTCCAGCGCCTCCTCCAGCGTGGTCACAGGTTGCCCGGTCAGGAGTTCCAGCTCGAACTGGTTGGGCGTCACCACGTCGGCCTCGGGGATGGCCTGGGCGCGGATCAGGTCGGGGAGTTCGGGGCGCACGAACACGCCGCGTCCCACGTCGCCCATCACGGGGTCGCAGCAGTAGAGGGCCGCCGGGTTGGCCGCCCGCACCCGCCGCACGGCGCCCACGACGGCGCCCACCGTGCCCTCCGAGCCCATGTAGCCGCTCAGGACGGCGTGGCACTCCGGCAGGGCTCCGCGCGCCTCGATCCCGTCGATGATCTGGGCGACGTGTTCGGGGGGGAAGACGGTGCCCGTCCAGGCGCCGTAGCCCGTGTGGTTGGAAAACTGCACCGTGTTGATCGCCCAGACCTCGAAGCCCAGGCGTTGCAGGGGGAAGACGGCGGCGGCGTTGCCGACGTGGCCGTAGCTGACCCAGGACTGGATGCTCAGGAGGTTGAGGGGGAGGGCGGGGGAGGTGGGGGCGGTCATGGGCCGAGGATAGCCCCGGCTCTCTCTGCGGTGGTCGGGGAGGAGGGCCGGGTGTCTTGCCACGGCTTACCCCCACCCCCCAACCCCCTCCCCCCCGAGGGGGCAGGGGGAGCGGCGCTGCGCTGGGCAGGGACACACGGACGGCGCGGGCGGTCGGGTTCTTCTGAACGTAAGGTTGGATCTTGTCGCGTCCCAGTCGCTACCCCACCGTCTCGCTGCGCGAGCCGACGTGGCCGTGGGCCAGGGGCGTTCAGTCACGGGTACTTATCGGGCGTCCGGATCGGCGTTTTGAACAGCGCAAAGGCCCCCGCTCTCTTTCTCCCTCTCCCCTTGTGGGAGAGGGCTGGGGTGAGGGGGCGTGTGACCACCTCCACTCCCCTTCACCGCTCCCCACCTGTCTTTTTGCGTCTCCCCCTTGATTCGCAGAGCTGCTTGCAGAGGGGGGAGGCTGGGAGGGGGTGAGGAGATCCGCCTCCCAGCGCCTCTCCCCGCTCCACCTTCCGCCTGCTCACCAAGACCGAGTGCCTGCCAGAGGTTGAGAAAGGGCCGGAAGAATCCTCCCAGCCCCTCATCACTCAGCGCTCAGCCCTCATGCCTACCCGTCCAGCCGCACCTGCCACTCGGTGAATTCCGCCCACGGGGTGAAGCCCAACGCCACGTTGATGCCCAGCATGGCGGCGTTCTCGTGGGCGTTGTTCGTGCGGATCACGCGGGCGCCGGGGCAGTGGGCGCGGACGTGGCGGATCATGGCGGCCTTGAGCCACTTGCCCAGGCCCTGCCCGCGCTCTGACGGGCGCACGGCGGTTGCCCCCTGGTAGACGAGGGCGGCGCGCTCGGGGCTCCAGAAGACTTCCGTGTACCCGGCGAGCTGGCCCGTGCGGGTGTCCTCGGCGGCCATCAGTGGGCGGACCTCCCCGGCCTCGGCGATCATGTCGTCCCAGGCGCGGATCATCTCGGGCGTGATCTGGAAGTCGTCCACGTCGAGGTCGCCGCGCGGGGCGGTGTTCATCACCATGAACACGTCCGCCGCCCGCTCCAGAACCTCCTCCGGGATGCGCTCCCAGACGTGCAGGCGGTAGGCCTCCCCCGCGGGGCGGGTCACCCAGGCGTCCAGCAGCGAGTCCGGAACGGCGGCGAGGTCGAGCTGGCTCTGGCGCAGGACCAGGGCGGGCTCGGCCCCCAGGCGGCGGGCGAAGGCTTCCCCGGCAGGGAGGCGGTCCGTGGTGCCGAAGGTGATCAGGCGGCGGCCTTCCCGCCGGGCGACCTCCTCCAGCGCGCGGGCGAGGTCGCGGCCCAGGCCCCGGCGGCGCCAGGCCGGGTGGACGATCAGCCGGGCGTGGGCGGCGTGCCGGTTCTGGGTGAGGCTGTACTCCAGCTTGGCCCAGCCGAGCGCCCGCGCTCCTTGCTCGTCCCAGACGACGAAGTGCGTCATGGCGTCGCCGGGAGTGAGTTGGGTCAGGCTGACGGCCTCACGCGCGGGGAGGTGGGGAGGCTCCTCCGGATAGGCGAAGGCGTGGCTCTCGGTGAGGAGGTGCCCGACCGCCAGCCGCGCCGCTGGGGACGCCGCCACGGGGTCGAACGGGGTCACGGTCAGGGTGCGCGTCGTCATGGGGCCAGTGTGTGCTCCCTGGCCGGGGAGTGCATCCGCAAGGTGGCGGAGGGGAACTAAGTGTTTCGGAGGTCAGGCGGAGGTGCCGAGCTGCCCCGCCAGAAACCCCATCAGTCCCCGGATGTACTCCCGGTCGAAGCGGAACTCCACCCCCGCCGCCCGGTACAGCTCGGGAACGGGGACGGTGTTCCCCAGGCGCAGGCTCGCCTTGTAATTCTCCAGGGCGCGGGCCGGGTCCGCCTGGGACGAGCGCCACACCCCCACGGCGGCGAGGTAACACATCGCGTATTCGATGTAATAAAACGGCGCCCGGAAGATGTGGTAATACTGCCAGCCCTTCGCCCGCACCCCCTCGTCCAGGCCCTCCCAGTTCACGAAGGGGTGGAAGGTCCGGTCGAGGTCGAGCCACTTCGCGTTGAGGTCGGCGACCGTCACGTCCTCCCCCGCCTCGGCGTAGAGCCAGTGCTGGAAGGCGTCCATCTGGGCGGCCCAGGGCAGGAAGGCGACGACGCCCTGAAGCTGCTTCTCGCGGTAGCGGGCGAGTTCACTGGGCGAGAAGACGTGTCCGAGGTGGTCCAGGGTCAGGAACTCCATCGCCATGCTGGGAATCTCGATGAACTCGATGGGGCTCCAGCGGTTCCACACCAGGGGCTGGGCGTCCCCGCTCAGGAAGCCGTGAAAGGCGTGCCCGACCTCGTGGAAGAGCACCCGCACGTCCTCGGCGGTGCCCACCACGTTCATCAGCACGAAGGGCTCGTTGGTGACCGGGAAATACTGGCAGTACGCGTGCGTCATCTTGCCCGGGCGCGATTCGAGGTCGAGCAGCCCGCCCCGCAGGGCCCGGAAGCGCCCGCCGAGTTCGGGATCGAGCCCATCGAAGGCCGTCTGCGCCAGGGCTTCGAGTTCTTCCCCGGTGCGGAAGGGTTTCAGTGACTCCCGCCCCTCCGGGTCGAGGAGGTTGCTGCGGTTGTAGTCCCAGGGGCGCACCGAGTCGAGGCCGAGCCGCCCGGCGATGTCCGCCAGCATCCGCCCGGCGAGGGGCACCACCTCATCCCGCACCGCCGCGTGGAAGGCGAGGCAGTCTTCCGGCGTGTAGTCCACCCGGTCGAGGCGCTTCCACATGTAGTCGCGGAAGTTGACGAGATCGGCATTGCGGGCGAGTTGCCGCCGCGTTGCCAGCAGGTCGAGCAGCAGAGCGTCGAGGTCGGGCGCGATGTCCATGTGGCTCGTCGCCAGCGCCCGCCACGCCTCCTCGCGCCCTTGGCGGTCGGGGCTGTCGCCGCGCTGCTTCGCCTGGGGCACGGTCAGGGTCTCTCCCCGCAACGTCACCTGCTGGTTGCCCGTGATGACCCCGTGACGGTTCATCTGGGCCGCGTGCGTGACCTCCAGCTCCACGTTCGCCTCGCGGAAGAGGGCGGCGGCGTCCTGAAAGCGGCGGTAGGTCAGGGCGAAGCCGGGGGCGGGCACGTACCCCGGCACCGCGAGAAGCTTCTCGGTGAGGGCGTGGTCGGCCCGCTGGCTCGGCGGCACGACCTCTTCCAGGAAGGCCGCGTAGCGTGCCTGGACCGCCCCGTCGTCCGTGTGGAGGTCCGCGCGGGTGGCGAGCCTCGCGCCCACGCCCATCAGTTCGGCGGTCAGCGCGCTCCACCCGGCGAGCCAGGCGGGCACGTCATCGGGGGTCAGGTCGGCGGCCTGAAGCCGGGCGTAGCGGGGGGCGAAGGTCTCCCAGCGGCTCTGGTCCTCGCGCACGTTCAGCACGCGCTCGGTGGCGGTGGTGGTCATGGCGCCGAGTCTACGCCGCGGCCCGAATGTCGGCCCTTCCCGACCCGCGCCCGTCCCGGCCCTCTAGACTTCCCCCCGTGAACGACTCCGCGACCCCCCCGGGCCCCCCCACCGTCCTCGTCGTCGTGGGGGGCAGCATGGCGGCGGTGAAGGCCCCGAGCGTGCTGAGGCGGCTGCGCGAGCGCGGCGCGCGGGTGCGGGTGATCGCCACGCGGGCGTCTCTCGCCTTCATCACCGAACTCAGCCTGGCGACGGCGGCGGACGGTGAGGTGGCGACCGACGGGACGTGGTTTACGGCCCGCCCCGACGCCCAGCACCTCACCCTCGCGCGGGCGGACGCGGTGGTCGTCGTGGGCGCCTCCGCCGACCTCCTCGCGCGGGCGGCGACCGGGCGCGGGGACGACCTCGCCTCGGCCACCCTCCTGAGCGTCCGCGCCCCCGTCCTGTGGGTCCCAGCGATGAACGAGCGCATGTGGGAGCACCCGGCGGTGCGGGCGAACGCGGAGCGGCTGCGCGGGTGGGGCCATACCTTCCTGGGCCCGGTCTCCGGCGCCTTCGGCTCGCGCGGGGAGGGCACGGGGATGGGCCGGATGGCCGAGCCCGAGGACATCGCGGCGGCCACCCTCGCCCTGCTCGCTCCCGCCGCGCCGCGCGACCTGGAGGGCGTGAGGATCGTCGTCTCCGCCGGGCCGACCCGCGAGTACCTCGACCCCGTGCGCTTCATCAGCAACCCGTCGAGCGGCAAGATGGGCTTCGCGGTGGCCGGGGAGGCGCGCGACCGGGGGGCGGAGGTGACGCTGGTGACGGGCCCGGTGAGCCTCCCCGACCCACCCGGCGTGCGGGTGGTCCGCATCGAGAGCGCCCTGGAGCTGCGGGACGCGGTGGTGGGGGCGGCGCGGGATGCGGGCGTGGTCGTGATGACGGCGGCGGTCGCCGACTACCGGGCTGCCGAGCGCGCAGGCGAGAAGCAGGCCAAGGTGGCGGGGGACGTGACGGTCCACCTTACCCCCAACCCCGACATCCTCGCCGAATTGGGCGCGCAGAAGGGGGAGCGGGTGCTCGTCGGCTTTGCGATGGAGACCCACGCCGGAGTCGAGCGGGCGGCCCTCAAGGCGCGGCGCAAGAACGCCGACTTCATCCTGCTCAACTACCCCACCCGTGAGGGCACCGCGTTCGGCGGCGACGACAACGAGGTCACCCTCGTGCGCCCCGACGGCTCCCATGAGGCGTGGCCCCGCCTGAGCAAGCGCGAGGTGGCCCGGAGGCTGCTGGACGAGGCGCTGCGCGTGCGCGGAGGGCGGCAGGAAGCCTGACAGCGGGACCGCCCCCGACCGCCGCTGTTGAATTATTCAGGCCCCGTGCATAAGATGGCGTGTGCTCAGCAAGGAACAGCGCCAGAAGCGCATTCAGGACATCATCGCGCGGGAGAGCGTCTCCACGCAGGCCGAACTCGTCGAGCGGCTGCGCGCGGAGGGCGTGCAGGTGACCCAGGCGACGGTCAGCCGCGACATCAACGAGCTGCGGCTGGTGCGGCTGCCCATCGGCAAGGGGAGGCACCGCTACGCCCTCGCGCAGGTGAGCGGGCACAACGACGTGCGCGACCAGCTCGAACGCCTCTTCCAGAACTTCGTGCGCGACGTGGACCGGGGCGAGAACATGCTCGTGATCCGCACCGCCGACGGCCATGCCACGGGGGTCGCCCTGCTGCTCGACAAGCTGCGCCGCGACGACATCGTGGGCACCATCGCCGGGGAGGACACCATCTTCGTCGTCGCCCGCACGACCGCCGAGGGCGAGGCCCTGATGGAGGAACTCAACGCCCTGATGCTGGGGTGAGGTGACGCCTGTACGGCTTCTGTCAGAGGGGCGTGCCTACAGTGAGCCCAGATGAAAAGGCTCCTGCTGCTCCCCACCCTCCTCCTGGCCGCCTGTGCCCCGATGGCCGCGCCCGCCTCGCCCCTCGCGCCGGGCGACGTCCTGACCCTGACCGGCACGACCAAGGGCAAGGAGGCCGTGAACGTGACGTTGACGGTGCGCGGCAAGGGCGAGCGCGACCGGGACGGCGACTGGGAGTACGGCGCCGACGGGGCCGAGTCCGATTCGGCCCTGATCTACGTGGACGGCGAGGAGGACTTCGTGGTGGCCCTCGACAGCTCCGAGATTCTGGACGACGGCGGCACGCGGCACGAAACGATCCTGGCGTGTTTCGCGTCCCCCAGCGGTCCCGGCTGGCGCACGGCGGAGGGCTATCTGGTTCAGGGGGACAAGACGTCCTTCGAGATTCTGGGACAGCGGCTCAAGGGCCAGTCGGGCCTGGCGGGGCTCCGGACGCTCTCCGAGAACGCCGGGGACTGCCTGATCACCCGCAAGTAGGGACGTCGGCGCCGAGGGGTCAGGAACGCCTCCGCTCAGATGGGCTTTTCTCCTCCCACCTCAGCCGTCCGCCCGCACCGCGACCGTCCCGTCCCGCAATTCCAGCGTGAGCGCCTGCCCGGCCCGCACGTCCTGCGCCCGCGTGACGGGTCTGGCCGCCCCGTCGCGCACGAGCGCGTAACCGCGCGCCAGGGTGCGCTGCGGGGTCAGGCCGAGGGCCTGCCGCATCAGGGCGTCCACCTCGGCGCGGGCGGCGTCGGCCTGTCGGCGGGCCGACCCCACGGCGCGGTCGAGTGCCCCCTGCGCTCCCGCCTCCGCGTTCACCAGCGCCTCGCGGGCGTGGGCGCGGATCGTGCGGGCGTCCTCCTGCGCCTGCGCCGCCGCCCCCACCACCGTTCGGACGACCAGCCCGGCGGCCTTGCTCGGCGTGTCGGTGCGGACGCAGGCGACCTCATCGGGCAGGGTGTCGTCGCGGGCGTGGCCGAGACCCGTGATCACGGGCGCCGGGAAGGTGGCGAGAGATCGGCCCACCTCCAGGTCGTTGAGCCACGCGAGGTCGGTGACTGCCCCGCCGCCCCGGATCACCACCAGGGCGTCGAGGGGTTCTTCCGCGTGCGCCTCCCGCGCCGCCCGGATCGCGTCCGTCAGGCTCCCACTCGCCTCCCGGCCCTGGAAGGTGGCCTCCAGGTACAGGAATTCGACCACCCCGGCCGCCTCCAGCGGGTCGGTCTCGCGCCGGAAGTCGCCCAGACCCGCCGCGCCGACCGGGCTGATCACCGCCACCCGCGCGAAGTCGGTGGGGGCGGGGAGCGAGCGGTTGAGGCCGTATACGCCCTCGCGCGTCAGCGTCTCGCGCAGGGCTTCGAGCTTGAGCTGGGCGTCCCCCAGGGTGAACTCGGGGGACACGTCCACCACGTTCAGCGAGAAGCCGTACTGCGGGTGGAACTCGGCGGTGCAGAAGAGCAGGACCTTGAGCCCCGCCGTCAGCGTCCCGCCCGTGGCGCGGCGGAACTTGCCCTCCAGAAGGAAACGTTCGCGCGCCCAGAGGGTCGCCCGGCACTTGGCGACCTCCACCCCGTCCTCCAGTTGCACGAGGTCGAGGTACAGGTGGCGGCGGTCCGTGATCGAGGCGACCTCCGCCCGCACCCACACGCCGCCCGGCATCCCCCGCGCGATGACCTGCCCGACGTAGTTCAGCACGTCCGCGAGTTCGAGGAAATGCTCGGGCGGGCGCGTCGTCTCCGCCTTGCTCTTCCGCTTGCGCCCGGTCACAGCCGCGCCCCCAGCAAGCGGCCCAGCACCGCCGCCATGACGCCGAGGCCCACGCTCAGCCCCACGTACAGGGCGGCGAAGCCCGCCGCGCCCCGTCCCAGCAACCCGTCCACATCCACGCTGAAGGTTGAGAAGGTCGTGAAGGCCCCCAGCACCCCCGTCCCGAAGGCCAGCCGCGCCGCCTCCGGCCACAGCCCGCGCCCGACGAGCGCCACCGTCAGCCCGAGCAGGAAGGAGCCCAGCACGTTGATCAGCAGAATGGACACCGGGAAGCCGGTCCGGCCCACCACGGGCGCGAGGACGAGCGTGACCCCGTACCGCGCCGCCGCCCCCAGGGCCCCGCCCGCCATCACCCACAGCCACGCGCTCACGGGAGACAGGATAGGGGAGGGTGGGGGGTGGAACGTGGAACAGGGCCTCCCCCGCCGACGTTCCACGCTCTACGATCTTCCCGATGATCCGCGCCAAGACCCTCAAGGGAGCCGACCTCGCCTGGAACGGGGAGACGGGGGGCGTCTGGGTGGACGCTCAGGGTGTGACGGAGGAAGAGCTCGCCCGCCTGCGCGCCGCCTTTCCGCTCAACCGCCTCGCCGTGGAGGACGCGCTGGAGCAGGGGCACTGGAGCCGGGCGGAGGGCTACCCCGAGCACGCCTTTATCACCCTGCGCTCGTTTACCCGGCCCGAGGAGCAGGGCGAGTTCACCGAGCGCGTCAGCATCTTCGCCTTTCCTGAGGCGGTCCTGACCCTCAGCAGCGCGGGCACCCGGGCGCTCGGGCGCGTGTGGAACCTCGTGGGCCGCGAGAGCGTGAACACGCCGGGCGAGGTCGTGTACGAACTTCTCGACCAGACCGCCGACACCTTCTTCGTCCTCGCCGACCGCCTGGAGGAGCAGGTGGACGGCCTGGAGGAAGAAATCTTCCAACATCGCCGCCACAACCCGATTCCGAAGGTCTTCGACCTCAAGCACCTGCTTGCCCAGGCCCGCCGCCTGAGCGCCGACGCCCGCGAGGCGACCCTGCTCCTGACCCGCCACAGCGACCCGGGCAGCGCCGACCTGTTGCGCTACCGCGACGCTCAGGACTCCTTTACCCGCGCGAGCAGCCGCCTCGACGGCCTGCGCGACCACCTCACCAGCCTGCTCGATCTGCACCTGGGCCTGCAAAGCCAGCGCATGAACGAGGTCATGCGGACGCTGACGGCGGTGAGCGTGATCTTCCTGCCGCTGACCTTCCTCGCGGGCGTGTGGGGCATGAATTTCGAGCACATGCCGGAGTTGCGGTGGCCCTACGGGTACGCTCTCGCGTGGGGCAGCTTCCTCCTGATCGGCGGCCTGCTTGCGTACTCCTTCAAGCGTCGGGGATGGTGGTAGGGGTCCGGCCCATCGAGCCCTCCCATCTGCCGGGCATCATGGCCCTGTGCGCGGTGGAGGGCTCCGGGTCGTACGCGGAGGAGGCCGACCTGACCTGGCGGGCGCTCACCAGTCCCGGCGTGACCTCCCTCGTCGCCGTGCAGGAGGACCGGGTGATCGGCGTGGCGCAGATGCTCGGCGACGGGGTGATCCAGGCCTTCCTCGTGCTGCTCGTCGTCCATCCGGACGCGCGCGGGAAGGGACTGGGGCGGCGGCTCGTGGAGGAGGCGTTCGCGCGGGCGGGAGGCAAGCGGGTGGACCTCCTCGCCGAGGAGGGGGCGGAGGCGTTCTATACCCGTTTCGCGCATCGCCGCAAGCCCGGCTTCCGCCTGTACCCGGACCCGCCGCGCTGAGCCTGTCCAGCCCCGGCGAGGTCGCGGGAGCCAAATCCCAGTACCCTGGTCCATGCCGCCCGTCGTGCTCCAGTGTCCAGAAGAAGAGGTGATCCTCCAGCGTTTTCACCGGGCGCTCGCCGACCTGTGGGCGCAAGACCGCGTGCTGATCGAGCGCAGGCTGGGCCAGAAGACCGTCGCGCACCGCCTCGCCGTGTATCTGGAGTGGCAGTTTCCCGGCTTCCACACCGACTGCGAGTACAGCCGCAACAGCCGGGTGGATGAGGACACCTACGACTTCCCCTCCATGAGCCGTCCCCGCCAGCGCGACCTGCGCCGCAACCTCGCGCGCCAGGGCCTGGGCGGGGGAGAGGTTGGGGCCGCCGCCCAGCGGGTGACCGATGCCTACCCCGACATCATCGTCCACTACCGCGAGGAGAATCACCTCAACCTGCTCGTCGTGGAGACGCGGCTGCTCGGCGACGCGCGGGGCTGGGGCGGCGTGCTGGACGCCAGGGAAAAGCTCCAGCGGTACACGCTTCAGGGAGAAGAAGGGCTCTACCGCTACGCCGTGGGTCTGCTGGTCGAACTGGGGGTGACGGCAGAGGGCGACCAGAGCGTCGTCCACCAGTTCCGCGACGGGGGAGAGGTGGGGCGGGTGGGGTAGGGAAACCGAGCGGGCCTGCGTCGTCTACGGTGCCTGGGCGACGATGACCCCCTCTGCGGGGAACAGGTAGAGGGTGAGATAGAACCCACCGTCCGCCGAATCCACCGCGAAGCCCGCTGAGAGCACGGCGTCCTGTCCCCAGGCGGTGACCTGCTCATGCCGGTGGGCCTGGTCGATCCGGGCCCGCGTCTGCTCCGGACTCAGCGTCATCCTCGCGCAGGCCAGGTTGGGGGATGAGGAGAAAAACGAGGTCAGGACCTCGCGCCCGAACAGGGCGTGACAACTCGTCCGGATCCCTGCGGCGTCTCCGAAAAACTGCTTGACGCTGTGTTCAACCATCTGTGCGGTCCCGACCTTGACCACGGGGGTATAGCGTGGGAACTCCTCCTGAAGCGTCGGGGTGGCCTCCGCCGCACTCCGCCTGGAAGGGTGCTCCTCGGTCGAAGTGGAGGAGGTCGTCTGCGTCCATTTGCAGCCGATGAGCAACGCAAGTCCGAGAAAAAGAAGTTTCGGCACAAATTTCTCCGGCGAGTGAGGCGGGACAGCGGTGGTCCTTCACTTCCATCCACCCTCCCTGTAACCCGCCCCCAGCCTGTCAAAGCCTCGGGGACAGGTGGCGAAGGCAGGCCCAGGTCGGAAGGCGACCGGAAAGCGGCCAGAACGTCGCTTTCAATGCCCCGGCAAGAGGAGACCCAAGCGTCCTACTCCAGCGCCCCCACCCCCGTCAGGTGCCGCCCCACGATCAGGGTGTGGATGTCGTGGGTGCCCTCGTAGGTGTCCACCGTCTCCAGGTTGAGCATGTGCCGGATGACCGGATACTCGGTCGTGATGCCGTTGCCGCCCAGCATCTCGCGGGCGAGGCGGGCCCCTTGCAGGGCCACCCGCACGTTGTTGCGCTTCGCCACCGACACCTGCGCGAAGTTCATCCGGCCCGCGTCCTTGAGCTGCCCCAGCCGCCATGCGAGCAGCAGCCCCGTCGTGTGGTCCGTCGCCATCCGCACGAGCTTGTCCTGCACGAGCTGACGGCCCGCGATGGGCTTGCCGAAGGTGGTCCGGCTGCCCGTGTAGTCCAGCGCCGTCTGCAAGACCGCCTCCAGCGCCCCCATCGCCCCCCACGCGATCCCGAAGCGGGCCGAAGTCAGGCACGAGAGGGGGGACTTGAGCCCGCTGGACCCCGGTAGCAGGTTCCCCTCGGGCACCCGGCAGTCCTCCAGCACGATCTCGCCTGTGACCGAGGCACGCAGGCTCATCTTGCGGTGGAGGGGGGGGGCGCTGAAGCCGGGCGTGTCCGTCGGCACGATAAAGCCGCGGACCACGCCCTCATCGTCCTTCGCCCACACGACGGCGAGGTCGGCGACCGGCGAGTTGGTGATCCACATCTTGTTGCCGTTCAGGATGTACCCGTTGCCGTCCTTGCGGGCGCGGGTCCGCATCGCGCCGGGGTCGGAGCCGCCGTCGGGCTCGGTGAGGCCGAAGCAGCCGATCAGTTCGCCGGAAGCGAGGCCGGGGAGGTACCTGCGCCGCTGCTCCTCCGACCCATAGGTATAGATGGGGTACATGACGAGGCTGCCCTGCACGCTCGCCGCGCTGCGCAGGCCGCTGTCCACCCGCTCCAGCTCGTACATCATCGCCCCGTAGGCGCTGTAGGACACGCCCGCGCCGCCGTACTCCTCGGGCGTCGTGGGACCCAGCAGGCCCATCTCCCCGAACTGGCGCATCACGTCCCGCGCGGGCAGCTCGGCGTGGTCCCACCACTCGCCGATGTGGGGCAGCAGCTCGGCCTCGCAAAAGGCGCGCACGCTCTCGCGGATGAGTCTCTCGTCGGTGGGGAAGAGGTCCTGGACGGCGAATTCGTCGATCATGGGGGGACTCCGGTGGGGGTGAGCGGGAACGGGTCGGTGGGACGCGGCCTCTTCCCTGGATTCGTGCTTGGCGGTGGTTGAACCGAGTCTACGGTGTCGGCGTGGGGAGGTTGTAGACGCGGCGGGCGTTGTCGTCGGTGACGCGCTCCAGCTCCCCCGCGTCCAGCCCGCGCAGTGCGGCGATGAAGTCGAGGGTGTGGCGCACGTAGCCGGGCCGGTTGGGCTTGCCGCGCCTGGGCACGGGGGCGAGGAAGGGCGCGTCCGTCTCCACGAGCAGGCGGTCGAGCGGCACGAGGCGGGCGGCCTCCTGAATCTCCCGCGCGGTCTTGTAGGTGGTGTTCCCCGCGAAGCCGAAGAAGGCGCAGCGCTCCAGCCCGCACGCCAGCAGCCCCGGATGCCCGCTGAAGCAGTGGAGGATGACGGGTTGATCCGGCCAGCCCGAAAGCACGTCGATCACGCCGCGCTGGGCCCGGTCCTCCCCGGCCCTGTCCCGCACGTGGATGACGAGGGGCCTCCCCGTCCGCCGCGCGAGGTCGAGCTGCCACTCGAAGGCCGCGAGCTGCGCCGCCCGTTTCGTATCGTCCCAATAGTCGTCTAGCCCGCTCTCCCCGATCCCGACGACGCGGGGGTGAAGGGCGAGACGCTCGATCTCGGCGCGGGTTTCCGGGCCGTCCTCCTCCGTACTGGTGGGGTGCAGGCCCACGGTGGCCCACACGTCCCCGTACCGCTCGGCGAGGGCCACGGCGTTGCGGGCGTGCTCGGGGCTGGCGCCGATGCAGACCATCCCCGTCAGGCCGAACTCATTCCGCGCGGAGGCCGGGTCGTCCAGGAAGTCGAGGTGGCAGTGGGTGTCGATCATGGGGGAGAGGGTAGAGGGAACGGGGCTCCCGGAGTGTGGACCGGGGCGAGGGGAGGCGCCCGCCGACCCGCGTATGGGGCTCCCCCCCGCCCACCCCCGCCGCTCCTCACACCTGTCAGCCCGTGCCCATCTCTCTCACCGCCCCCCCGCGCTAGATTGCCCGCGTGCTGAAAGCGGGGCTGTACGTACTTGTCGCTCTCGGGGTGTTCGCGCTGGTGTTCGCGTTCCTGCCCTCCGGGAATGCGGGTGGGGCACAGACGGGGGCGCGGCTTCAGGGCGTCTCCCTGTCCCTCTACCCGGTGCGCGACGCGGACGCCGTGTGGAGGTTCCGGGCCTCGGAGGTCACGAGCGATCCCCTGGAAGGAGAAACGCACCTTGCGGGACTCTCGGACGGCGGGCGCTGGCTGCGCGGGCGCGGCCCCGACGGCAGACCGACGGGTAAGGTCGTGCTCGACGCGACGCTCGCCGCGCCTGACCTCACCATCGATGCCCAGGACAACATGCTGACCCGTCAGGCAAAAATCACCCTGGTGCAGCAGTGTGCCAACATCGACCTCAGGGGCACCCCGGCACAGCCCGTCCGGGTCGAGCAGGGCTCGGGGTTCAGCGCCCCCGTGGCGCGGGTGGACTCGCCCTCGCTGACGGGCCGCGTGACCCGGCTGCGCATGAGCTTCGACTTTCAGGTCGAGGACAGCGGCGAGGACTCCACCCTCGGCTGGGACCCTGGCGCCACCGAGACCTGCGAGAACGGGAAGCGCGTGCCGCTGAGCCCGGCTTCCTGACCCGGAAGGTCCGGAACGAACACCGTCCAGACAGGAGAACTCCCTTGAAGAAACTGACCCTGACGTTTGCCCTGGCCGCCACGACCGTGCTCGCCCAGAGTGCTGGTCCCGAAAGCCGCATCATCAACATCCAGGGGGCCCCGCGCGGCGACCTGCGCAATGGGCCGCTGGCCTTCACGGGCAGCCCGGTCAAGGCGACCGTGAGCACCCTCCAGATTCAGGCCTCGCAGGCGACCCTGGCCGCGCCCAGCGGGACGCCGCTGATCCAGGCGAAGGGCAAGCGCACCTCGAACTTCACGGGCAACGTGGTCGTCACGCGCGGGCGCCTCACGGCCAAGGGCGGGCAACTCGCCTACAGCGAGGCGACCGGACAGGGCGTGATGGGCGGGAGCCCGAGCGCGACCTTCCTGCCCGCCGAGCGCAGCGGCGACGACCCCGTGAACATCTCCGCCGGGCAGATGAGCCTCGACGTGGACAACAACGTCTCGACCAGCACCGGCAACGTCCAGCTCCGGAGCGGCACCCAGACCGGCAAGGCCGACAAGCTGATCTTCGACGAGGACCGCGAACTCGCCCAGCTCACGGGCACGCCCAGCCTCACCCGCGCCGCGAAGGGCAACCAGAAGGAACTCGTGATGACCGGGCAGGAGGTCCGCGCGCTCACGAAGTCCAAGACGCTCTACGTGCGCGGCGGCGTGCGGCTGGTGCAGGGCACCCTGACCACGACCGGGGACGCCGTGTACTACGACGACAAGAAAAACGTCGCCTACGTGGTCGGCAACGCGGTGAGCACCGACAGCAAGACCAAGGCGACCGTGCGTGCCCCCGCGAGCGGCGCCCTGGAGCAGCGCACCGACCTCGCCCGCGTGCGGGCCCTGAACACGGCGTACAAGATTCCCACGGCGCAGTTCCAGTTGCGCGGCGAGAAGTAAGGCGGGTGGCGTGCGGCGGCTCCTGACCCTGACCCTGGCCCTCACCCTGGGGGCCGGACTCCCCGCGTGGGTGCTGGCGCAGGGGACGGCCACCCCGCCACCCACGGCACCAGCCACGCCCGCTCCAGGCACGCCTCCCGCCGACGCTCCCCCACCCGCCGCCGAGACCGAGAACGCCAGCCTCGAACTCGTGCGGAAGGGAGACGACGGGGAGGAGCGGCGCATCCGCATCGTCCGCACGGGCAGCAGCGACGAGACGGGCGTGTTCACGATTTGCAGCCCGCAGGACGACGAGCCGGAAGGCGCGCCCAGCCTCGCCGTCTTCAGCGAGACGGGGCCGGGCGGGGTGCGGATCACCATCGACAAGAACGTGATCCGCGTGCCGCTGGCCCTCGTCACCCAGCGGCAGGGGGAAGACGGCGAGGGCGGCGACGGCCGGGTCGAGGCGAGCGCCGGGACCGCCCGTTTCCTCGACGAGCCGCCCCCCGGCAAGACCGACCGCCTCAGCCGCTGCGCCGTCGAGGCCACGCCGAAACCCGCCCCCGACACCGTGCTCGTGACCCAGGGCCGGACCGAGCTGAAGGGCCAGAAACTCGTCTACGACGAGACGGACGGCATCGCCCGCATCGACGGGCCGATCCAGTTCACCCGCCCCTCCGACGACGGCCCCCTGACGGGCCAGAGCGAGCGCATCGAGGTGGACGTGGACGCTGAGCAGACCACCCTGGTCGGCAACGTGGTCCTGAGCAGCAAGGGCGGGCGCGTGAGCAAGGCCGCCCGCGTCGAGTACGACGATCAGGCGAACACCGCCCGACTCATCGGCACGCCCGAGCAGCCCGCCGAGAGCGTGCAGGGCCGCGACGTGCTGCGCGCCCAGGAACTCCTGTACGACCTCGACCGCAACGAGGTGGTGGCCCGCGCGGGCGAGGGCGGCACGATCACGGGCGAGTTCCAGGACGGCGAGGAGGAGGCGGGGACGCCGGGCACCACGCCCACTCCTTCGACCAGTCCGGGCACACCGCCGCCGGGAATGCCCCCACCCACGACCCCGACTCCCCCCGCGCCCTGAGCCGGGGGTTTTTGCATATCCGGTCTCCCTGGTCAATCGGCGGGCTGGGCGCCGTGGAGCGTGCGCCGCGTGACGACCGCCCCCTCCAGCCGCAGGTACAGGAGCGCGGCGAGGAAGGCCAGCCCGGCCACCACGCTCCACAGCGCGGCGTTCCCGAAGCGGGCGAGCAGGAAACCGCCCAGCAGCGGGGAGAGCAGGGCGCCCAGCCCGGTCATGCTGCCGACGAGGCCGATGTACGTGCCGCGCACCTCCGGACGGCCCAGCTCCGCGACGATGCTCTTGCCGATGGAGTAGCTGACGATCTCCCCGAGCGTCCACACGGCCACCGCCAGCACGTGCGCGGCGAGGGTGTGCGCGAAGGCGTGGCCCAGAAAGCCCAGCCCCAGCAGCGCCGCCCCCACCGCCTGCCAGCGGGGGTGGTTGCCCTGCGAGATCGCGTGCCCCAGCGGCAGCCCCAGCCCCACGACGAGCAGGCCGTTCACCGAGAGCACCTGCCCGTACTGCGCCGCCGTGAAACCTTGCTCGGCGAAGACGAGGGCCAGCAGCTTGTAACTCTGGTAGGTCAGCGCGAACAGCAGCGAGGCCAGGCAAAAGGACCAGAGCAGCCGGTCGCGCGGAAGCCAGGCCGTTCTGGGCGCGTCGGCCCTCCTGGGGGAGGCGCCCCCGCCCCGCGCCCCGAGAACCGCGAGCAAGGCGGCGTAGGCGGCCATCGTCGCGGCGTCGAGGAAGAACAGCAGCCGGAAGGAGGAGCCCGAGAGCCAGCCACCGAGCGCGGGCGCGACCGAGACGCCGACGTTGATCGCCCAGTACAGCAGGTTGTACGCGCGGGTGCGCTGGGCCCCCGTGGTGAGTGCGGCGACGGCGCTGCTCGCGGCGGGTTTGTACATGCCCGTCAGCAGCGAAAAGGCCAGCACGCCGAGCACCACCGCCCCGAAGCTGGAGGCGAAGGCCAGCGCGACGAGCATGACGGCCCCGCCCCCCAGCGCCAGGATCATGGTCGCGGTGGGGCCCAGCCGGTCGCTGAGGCGGCCCCCGAACGCCTCCGCCCCGAAGCGGCCCACCCCCAGCACGCTCAGGACCACGCTGACCTGGGTGATCCCCAGCCCGCGCTCGGAGGCGAGGTAGAAGCCCAGGAGCGGCACCACGAACTCGCCGAGGCGGTTGATCAGCGTGCCGACCCACAGCACCCAGAAGGGCCGGGGGTAGGCCCGGTACACGCCCCGGAGGGAAGCGGCAAGAGAGGGCATCCGTCCCAGTGTAGGAAGGTGGACGGCAGCCGACCGGGTACTCCCTTGGTACGACGACCGTTTGAGTCCTGGCCCCTACCGTCGAGGCGTGACCTTCGTCTTGCTCGCTTCGCTCGGCCTTGGCCTCGGGGGCTTCGGCCTGGGCTGGCTGGTGAGCCTGAGCGCACGGCGGACTGGACGACGCGCGTGGGTCCTCCCCGTGCTGTTGACGCTGGGCGTGTTCTTCCTGCCCGCCGTGTTCATCCTCGATTGGGCGGTGTACGTCTTGCACAGCGTCCCACCCAGCCAGGCGTCGGCCCATGCCCTCGCCCGGCGGTTCGCCGTGTGGAGCGTGCTGGCGCTCGTGACGGCCCTCGTCTGGTCCTTGATGGCCGCCGTCCAGCGTCCCCTCCTGGCACTCCTCGGCCCACCCGCCCTGTTCGTGACGGAGTATGTCCTCATCCTGCCCCTGGTCGGCCGGGTGCGGGACCTGTGGGAGATCATCGAGATCGAGAACGTGCCCGTGGTCTGGTTCTTCGTCTTCAGCGGCGCGGCGACGGCGGCGCTCGCAGGATACGCCCTCGGACCCACACGGAGCCGAGGGCGGTGAGGGGGATCAACCTCTTCCTGTTACGGCAACACGTTCCCCGCCGCCCGGTAGATCGCGTACCACTCCTCGCGGCTGAGGTGGACCTCGCTCGCCCGGCAGCAGTCGCGCAGCCGTTCCAGGTTCATCGTGCCCGTGACGGGCTGCATCCGGGCCGGGTGCCGCAGCAGCCACGCGATGGCAACCGTCGTGTTGCTGACCCCGTGACCCGCCGCCACCTCGTTGATCTGCGCGTTCAATTCGGGAAACTTCGGGTTGTCGAGGAACACGCCCTCGAAAAAGCCGTACTGGAAGGGTGACCAGGGCTGGACCGTGATGTCGTGCAGGCGGCAGTAGTCGAGGATGTACCCGTCGCGGTTCACCGCCGCGTCGTTTTCCATGTTCACGTTGACGCCGCTGGAGATCATCGTGGCGTTCGTGATGCTGAGCTGAAGCTGGTTGGCGACGAGGGGCTGCCGCACGTCCCGCTTCAGGAGGTCGATCTGCCGGGGGTGCTGGTTCGACACGCCGAAGTGCCGCACCTTGCCCTCGCGCTCAAGCTGGTCGAAGGCCTCCGCGACCTCCCCCGGCTCCACGAGCGCGTCCGGGCGGTGCAGCAGCAGCACGTCGAGGTAGTCGGTCCTCAGCCGCCGCAGGATGCCGTCCACGGAGGCCAGGATGTGCTCTTTCGAGAAGTCGAACGTCCCCCTGTCCTGCCGGATGCCGCACTTCGATTGCAGGATGATCCGCTCGCGCACGCTGGGGCTCATGCCGATGGCGTCCGCGAAGATTTCCTCGCAGCGGCCCTGTCCGTAGATGTCGGCGTGGTCGAAGAAGGTGGCGCCCTCGTCCAGGGCGGTCCGGACGAAGCGTTCCGCCTGCTCCTTGTCGAGCGAGTTGATGCGCATACAGCCGACCGCGACCACCGGCACGTCGAGGTCGCTCCTTCCCAGTTTGATCGTTCTCATCACGGGTCTCCTTCTGAACGGGTGGGTCGAGGGAAAATTCGTCAGCACAACGGGTGGCGCTGACGTGCAAGCCGGGAGGAGGGCGCCCTCAGCCCAGCCGCTCTCCCATCTCCCGCAGCACGGCCGCGCTCGCCTCCAGGGCCTGCTGCTCCCCTGGGGGGAGGGGCGGGATCAGGGTGTCTTCCACCCCGCGCGCGCCCACGATGCGCGGCACGCTCAGGCTCACGCCGAAGGACGCGGTGGGCGCGCTGACGGTGAGGATGGAGCGGCGGTCGCCCAGGATCGCCTCGCAGATGCGGGCGAGGGCCGCGCCGATGCCGTAGTAGGTCGCGCGCTTGCCCTCGATGATCTCGGCGGCGGCGTCGCGCGTGCCCGCGTCGATCCCCTCCCGCACCTCCGGGGTCCACTCCAGCCCGCGCGCCCCCATGAAGTCCTCGACGGGGAGGCCCGCGACGCTGGCGGTACTCCAGGCCAGGACCTCGCTGTCGCCGTGCTCGCCGAGGACGTAGCCGTGGACGTGGGTGGGGTCCACCCCGGCGTGCTGCGCGATCAGGTGCCGGAAGCGCGCCGAGTCGAGCACCGTGCCCGAACCCAGCACGGCGTGCCCCGGCGCGAGGCGGGTGGCGAGGTCGGTCAGGAGGTCCACCGGGTTGGTGGCGACGAGCAGCACCGCCTCCGGCGCGTGTTCGGCGACCTGCGGGATCACCTCGCGGAAGATCGCGGCGTTCTTGCCCAGAAGGTCGAGGCGGCTCTCGCCCGGCTGCTGGTTGGCCCCGGCGGCGATCACGACGACCCGGCAGCCCTCCAGGGCCTCATACCCGCCGCTCGTGACGCGGGTGCCGTGGCTGACGGGCGCGGCGTGGGCGATGTCCTGGGCCTCGGCCTGGGCGCGTTTCTCGTCCTTGTCCACGAGCACGAGGTCGCTGCACGAGCCGCGCAGGGTGAGGGCATAGGCGGCGGTGGCCCCGACGAGCCCCGCGCCCACCACGCCGACCTTCACTCGCGGCCTTCCGGCAGGCGCACGGTGAGGACCGGGACCGGGCTGCGGGCCACGACCTTCTCGGCCGTGCTGCCCACCAGGAAGTGTTCGAGGGCCCCGCGCGCGTGGGTGCCCACCACGATCAGGTCGGCCCCCCACTCCCGCGCGGCCTCCAGCAGCCCGGTCACCGGGTCGCCCACGAGCTGCGCGGTGTCCTCGCCGCCCCGCAGCATCCGCGCGAGGCGCCCCGCGTCGGTGTCCTCCAGCGTGTGCAGCAGGCCGGGGTCGGGCAGCGCCGGGGTCAGGCCGCCCCCCAGGTCGGGCGTCGCCGTGACCCGCGCGTCGGTTACGTGCGCCAGCCGGAGCTGCGCTCCCGGAAACCGCGCCCGCGCCACCTCCAGCGCGTGCTGCGAGGCGCGCGAGAAGTCGATCCCGACCAGGATGCGGCCGAAGGAGGAGGAGGAGGAGGAGGAGGTGTCCGGCGCCGCCTGCGTCTCCGTTCCCGTCTCCTCCGTTCCCGATCCTGCCGTGAAAATCAGGCGTTCTGTCATGTCCCGACCGTACACCCTCCCCGCCTCCTCCGCCGGTTCCTGAAGACCGGGTAAAGGCCAGCCGCCCCTAGACTGCCCCATGCACCTTCGGAGTCTGGGGGCGGCCCTGACCGTCACGGGGAGCGCGCACCTCCTGCACATGGGCGGCGAGCGGGTGCTGATCGACTGCGGCCTCTTTCAGGGCGAGGGGGCCCTCGAAGCCCGCAACCGCGAGGACTTCGGCTTCGACCCGCGTGACCTCGCGGCCGTGATGCTGACCCACGCGCACCTCGACCACGTGGGGCGCCTGCCCCTGCTCGTGCGCCGGGGCTACCGGGGGCCTGTGTACTGCACTCCGCCGACGGCGGCGCTCGCCGAGACCGTCTTGCTCGACGCCGCCCGCCTCCAGGTCGAGGCCTCCCGCCAGGAGGTGCGCCGCGCCCGCCGGGAGGGGGGGGAGCCGGGGGGAGAAGGGCCCCTCTACGACGAGGACGACGTTCACCGCGCGCTGGCCCTGCTGCGCCCCACCCTGCACTTCGGGCAAAGCGTCCAGATCGGCCCGCTGAGGGTGACGCCGCAGCGGGCCGGGCACATCCTGGGAAGCGCGTACCTGTTGATCGAGGCGGGGGGCGAGCGGCTGATCATGACGGGCGACCTCGGCCACCGGGGGGGCGGGCTGCAACCCGACTTCGCGCCGCCGCCCCCCGCCGACGCGGTGGTGATCGAGACGACCTACGCGGGGCACCTCCACCGCCCCCGGGCCGCGACCCTCGCCGAGTTCGCGGGGGCCCTGCGCCAGAGCGTCCGCGCGGGTGGCAAGATCCTGATTCCCAGCTTCGCCATCGAGCGCACTCAGGTGATCCTCCACACCCTGCGCGGGCTGATGGAGTCCGGCGAGGTGCCCCGCGTCCCGGTCTTCCTCGACTCGCCGATGGCGGCCCGCGCCACCGGGGTCTACTTCCGCTTCGGCGACGAACTCACCCCACCCCTGCGTGAGGCCATCACACGGGGAGAGGACCCCTTCCGCCCCTCGACCCTGCACGTCGTCCTCACCGGGGACGAGTCGAGGCGGCTGAACCGCTACGACGGCCCGGCGATTATCCTGGCGGGCAACGGCATGATGACGGGGGGCCGCGTCCAGCACCACCTCCGCCACCACCTCTGGAAGCCCGGCACCAGCCTCGTCGTCGTGAGCTACCAGCCCCCCGGCACCCTGGGGGGTCGCCTGGTGGCGGGGGCCCCCACCGTCCCCCTCCTCGGCGAGGAAGTGCCCGTGCGCGCCCGCCTCCACACCCTCGGCGGCTTCAGCGCCCACGCCGACCGCGCCGATCTCCTCGCCTTCCTGGGTACCACCGGCACCCCCCGCGTCTGGCTCGTCCACGGCGAGCCCCACGTCATGGAGGCCTTCGTGCCCGTCCTCGCGGGCCACGGCCTGACCGGAAACCTGATGCCGGATGGCAAGGAGGTGGACCTCCTCGCCACCACCTTTCCGGGAGGCCGTCCCCCGGGTGTGAACACGGGCGGGGGAGCGGTGCGGGAGGGCGTGGGGGAGTAGGGGAGAAGAAAAGTTGGACAGTTGAGGGCGCCGGTGGGGCGCTTGCGTTGACCCCCTCTGTCAGCGGCTCTCCGTGTCAGGGGGAGGGGGCGAGAGAGGGGCTTGGCGCTGGTCACACGCCCCCTCCCCCCGGCCCTCTGCTTCGCAGTTCTCCGGGTCACCCACGAGGGGAGAGGGCGCAGGAGAAGCTGGAGCCCTCGCGCTGTTCACACCGTCCATCCAGATGCCCATGGCTGCCTGTAAGCGAACGCTCCTGGCCCACGACCCCGCCCTGCTCGCGCGGCGAGACGGTGGGCCCGCCGATTGGAACGCGGCAAGATCACACCTTGCGCTCTGAACCGTCCGTCCACCCACGCAGTCCGTGCTCCTCCTGCCCACCACCCTCGCATTTCCCTCTACCCTGCAAAGGCCATGCCCCCCACGTCCCCGCCCCCCCGCGTCCTCGTCATCGGCGGCGCGAACGTGGACATCAAGGCCCGCACCCTCGCCCCCGCCGTGCCCGGCACGAGCAACCCCGGCCGGACGACCCAGGCCCCCGGCGGCGTGGCCCGCAACGTGGCTGAGAACCTCGCCCGGTTGGGGGTGAGCCCCACCCTGATCGCGGCGGTCGGACGCGACCTCCTCGGGGAAGCCCTGCTGCGCGAGACGGCGGCGGCGGGCGTGGACGTGGGCGCCATCCTCCGCACGGACGGGCCGACCGGAACGTACACGGCGGTTCTCGACCACGGCGGCGAACTGCTGATCGCCGTGGCGGCGATGGACGCGACGGACGCCCTCACCCCCGCCGTTCTCGACGCGCGCCGCGACCTCCTGCGTCACGCGGCCTGGGTCGTCGCCGACGGAAACCTCCGTGCCGAGACGCTGACCCACCTGCTCGGGCTGGCCCACGGGGCGGCCGTTCCCGTCATCTTCGAGCCCGTCAGCGTGCCCAAGGCGGCGAGGCTGTCGGTGGCCCTCGCGGCGGGGCTGGCCCCCCACACCGTGACCCCCAACGTGGCGGAACTCGGCGCCCTGGTGGGCCGCCCGGTGCCCGACACGCCGGACGCCCTTCACGTGGCGGCGGCCGAGCTGCGCGGGCGGGGCGTCCACACCGTCTGGGTGCGGCGCGGCGGGCGGGGGAGCCTGCTCCTGACCCCCGGCGAAACGCACGCCCTCCCCGCCCTGCCCGCCCGCGTGGCCGACGTGACGGGCGCGGGAGACGCCATGCTCGCCGCCTTCCTCGCCGCCCGGCTCGCCGGGTCTTCTCCCGCCGCGGCCGCCCGCCACGGGCACGCCGCGGCCGCCCTCACGGTCGAGAGCGACCAGACGGTCTCGCCCCTCCTGAGCCCGGCGGCCATCCGGGCGCGGCTGGGCTCCGCCGGCGGACAATAGACCAGCCCACGACCTCACCCAAGGAGTTTCACCCATGTCCACCCCCCTCCCCATCCGCCCCGAAGTCGCCCGCCTGATGGACCTCCACCCCGAGGTCGCCGCCGCCCTCGCCTCCGGGGGTCCGGTCGTCGCGCTGGAGAGCACAATCATCAGCCACGGGATGCCCTTTCCGCAGAACGTCGAGATGGCGCGCGGCGTGGAGGCCGTGGTGCGCGAGCACGGCGCCACGCCCGCCACGGTCGCCGTGCTCGGCGGGCGCCTGAAGGTGGGCCTGACCCCGGGCGAGCTGCACCTCCTCGCCACCGACAAGGGCGTCCAGAAGATCAGCACCCGCGACCTGCCCGTGACGGTGGCGCTCGGCGGCCACGGGGCGACCACGGTCGCGTCCACCATGCGGATCGCCTCGCTGGCGGGCATCCGGGTCTTCGCCACGGGCGGCACGGGGGGCGTGCACCGGGGCGCGGGGCAGAGCATGGACGTCAGCGCCGACCTCACCGAACTCGCCCGCACCGACGTGTGCGTGGTGAGCGCCGGGGTCAAGAGCATCCTCGACATCGGCCTGACGCTGGAGGTGCTGGAGACCCAGGGCGTGCCCGCGATCACGCTGGGATCGGAGGAATTCCCCGCCTTCTACTCCCGGTCGAGCGGCTTTCCCTCGCCGCTGACGGTTCAAACGGAGGCAGAGGCGGCCCGTGTGCTGCACGCCAAGTGGTCCCTGGGCCTGACGGGCGGCGTCCTCCTCGCCAACCCCATCCCGGGGGAGGCCGAGATTTCCGCCGCCGAGATCACCCCGCAGATCGAGCGGGCGCTGGCCGACATGGCCGCGCTCGGGCTGAGCGGCAAGGAGACGACGCCCTACCTGCTGGGCCGGATGGTGGAGATCACGGGCGGGCGCAGCCTGGAGGCGAACATCGCCCTCGTGCGCCACAACGCGGCGGTGGCCGCGAGGGTCGCGGTGGAGTACGCGCGCTTACCGGGCTGACCTCCGGCCGGGAGGAGCGCCTCGCTCTGGTCGGGTTGACGCGGGCGAGTCGATCTGGCGTTCCCCGACAGTCACCTCGGGGAGGAGGGTGGGCGGGTCCTCGCCGTTCGGCGCACGCTGGAGGCGGCGGGGTCGGGCAGGCGCTCTCCCGAACGCCTCGCCCCGAGGTGCGGGAAAGACAGGCCCGTCAAGCGGGGTCGGCGGGCGTGGGGGCCCGCGCCCCCTCCCACGCCTCCAGCCGCTCCCGCGCCCCGTCCACGTGCATCTGCTCGATCAGGGCGCCGCGAAAGGTGGTGACGCTCTTGCCTCCCTGCCGCGCTTCTTCCCACGCGGCGAGCAGGGCGCGGGCCTCCTCCGCTTCCGCCGCCGTCACCCCGAAGGCGAGGTTGGCTGGGGCGATCTGGCCCGGGTGGATCACCGTCTTCCCGGCGAATCCCAGGGTCCGGCCCTGCTCACACTCGCGGGCAAAGCCCTCCGGGTCGCGCACGTCGTTGTACACGACGTCGAGAGGGACTTTGCCGTGCGCGCGGGCGGCCAGCACCACCGCCGACAGGGCGTGAAGGAGGGGCAGGCGGTCGGGGTGGGAGCGCGTCCGCAGGGCGTGGGCGAGGTCGTTGGCACCCACGATCAGCCCCGCCACCCCCGGCACGGCGGCGATCTCGGCGGCGCGCAGGACCCCGAGCGGCGTCTCGACCATCGCCCAGAGGGGGAGGCCGAGGTGCAGGTTGCGCAGGGTCCGGGCGTCCTCCACCTTGGGGAGCACGAGGCCCGCCGCCCCCGCCGTGAGCGCCATCTCCCGGTCGTCGTGTTCCCAGGGGGTGCCCAGCCCGTTCACCCGCACGAGGACCGGGCAGGACCAGTGCCAGCCCAGCGCCGCGCGCACGTTCTCCCGCGCCGCGCTCTTGCCCTCGGGGGCGACCGCATCTTCCAGGTCGAGGATCACGGCGTCCGCGTCCAGCGTGCGGGCCTTCTCGACGGCGCGCGGCTTGTCGCCCGGCACGTAGAGCACCGAGCGCAGGGGTTTAACGCTCACGCTCAGCGTTCTCCCGGCGGGGTTTCGCCGCACTCGACACGAGGAGGAAGGGGAGGAGGGCGAGGAGGAAGCGCAGGGGGCGTTTCATGGGGTCAGGGTAGCCCGTCCGGTTGACGAACGCGGAGACCAGCGAAGCGGAGGGCGTGGGCTACGATCAATGCCGTTTCCTGAGCCGTGAATGTGGCTCCCTCCGGGCCGGACCAGTCCTGGACGATGTATTCGCCCTCCGCCGTCTCCTCGATGTTGAGCAGGAGGTTGAAGGCGGGGCGGTAGACCTCCAGATTCATCGAGTCGTGTTCCGGATTACCCGCCACGATGAATTCAAACTCCTCCCTCACTCCAGCCCCCAGATGCCCGGCGGCGCCAGCTCCAGCACGTTCCCGGAAGGGTCCTCGAAGTACAGGCTCTCGCCCCGATTGCCCCAGGCGTAGCGGGTGACGCTCAGGCCGTGCCCCTCCAGCAGAGCCTGCCAGGTGTCCGTCTCCTCCCGCGTGATGGCGAGGCAGGCGTGCCCTCCCGGCTTGCCCGCGTGGGGCGGCACGTCGCCGGGCTGGGCACTCATGGAGGGGTCGAAGATCAGCAGCATGGAGCCTTCCAGCCGGTAGAAGAGGTGGCGCCCCGGAACCTTCCCGTACAGGCGCAGTCCCAAGACGCCCGAGTAGAAGGCTTCGGCGGCCTCCAGATCGGCCACGTACAGGCAGGTCTCCAAGGCGCGCATGGGGAGAGCTTAGGGCTTGTCGCCCAAGTCAGGCGGGCAGCTCCAGCCCGGCATAGGCGCTCAGGTCGTTTCGGAGTGGGTAGATCATTGCGGTGGGAGTGTCCGGGTGCAAGCTGAATTCCGCCGCCCGGCGGAACCCGAAGCGTGGATAGTAGTCGGAATGACCCCACAGCACCACCATTGGCTCGGGGCGGCCCTGCACAGCGCCCAGCACCGCCCGCATCAGGTCGCTCCCAATGCCGCGCCGTTGGAACTCGGGGAGGACGCTGATGGGACCGAGGTATAGGACCCGCCGGGGCCGGTCAGGGTTCTCTGGCTCGCCGCGCAGGTCAGCGGGCGCGACGATGACGTGACCGACTGTCCGGCCCCCCACCTCCGCCACAAGCGAGAGGTTGGGCAGGAAGCGGCCAGAGGTGCGAATCTCCTCGATCATCTCGTTCTCCCGGAGACCGTCGTTGTAAGTAAAGGCTAGGCGGGTCACCTCGGCGATGGCCGGGGCGTCCGCCGGGCCTTCCGGACGAATAAGCAGGTTCAGGGCAGCACCACCCGCGGCGTCGGCGCCACGCCCAGCGCCCGCCGCTGGACCTCGCGCAGGGTGGCCTCGCCGCTCTGCTGGACGCCGTGCTTGCGAAAGCTCGTCGCCAGGCTCTCGGCGTCGCGGCGCAGCAACTCCCCGAACTTGGGGTTTTGCCGGGTCGTCAGTTGGGGAAAGTCGATGATCGTCACGGTGTTCTCCCACCACAAGAGGTTGTAGGTGCTGTAGTCGCCGTGCGCGTAGCCCAATCGCAGCAGGTGCGCCATGCCGTCCAGGGCCTGATTCCAGGCATTCCGGGCCTCCTCGGGGGTCAGGGCCGCGTCACTCAGGCGCGGGGCGGGGGCGTCCTCGGTGCCGATCAGACGCATCAGCACGGCGGGGGTGGTCTGCATGTACTCGAAGGGGCTGGGGCCGACCAGGGGTTCGGGGACGTTCAGGCCCGATTGCCACAGGTGCCACAGGTGCGCGTACTCGGCGGCCACCCACCCCGCCTGAAGCATCTCCAGGCCCTTGCGGGAGCGGCCCTCCATCGCCCTTTTCGCCCGCGCGTCGAGGATGACCTGTCCCTCTCGGTAGATGCCGTCGCGCTTGAAAGACCGGGCCTCCAGCTCTCGGTAGAGCTTGAGGAGGACGCTGCCCCTGGGCCCGCGCGCCACGTACGCCGTGGCCTCCTTGCCGCTCTTGAGTTCGGCGACGACCTCGGTGATGTGACCCAGGTCGGTGAGGCGGCGGATGGTGTCGTCCTGCTCGCCCGATTCCTCGGCGGTCAGCGCGGCGAGACGTCGGCGACCCAGCGGCTTTTTCGTCTTGTGCTTCTGGCGTCTCTCCGGGCGGGTGTCCGCGTCCGAGAGTTCGTCTTCGAGCCAGCGGGCACTCAAGGGTGCCTCGGGGGCGGGTTACCTGCGGGTTGGAACGGTTGGGGCTGGTGCTGCACGGTGGCTCCTGGGATCGGGGGCGAGGACTCCTCGTTCGGTCGCGTTCAGGCTGACGTGGGCAGTGGTGTGGATGTTCGTCATGTGCAGCACCTCCTTCCGGTGTTGCCCCCACCGTAGCAGGTGAGGTCGGCGTGAGGAAGCCGGGATGCCGGGGCTAGGCCATCACGCTTAGGGGGCGGCCCCTCCGGGCACCGGACTGAAGCCCACCTCACCGTCCCGGGGGCCCGCGCGGGCGCGGTAAAGCGGGCTTGTTCCGGGCATCATCTGCGGGGGTCTCGCGGCCACGAGACTGGCCTCCCGCCTCCGCTCCGTCCCGGCGCCTCCAGGCCGGGAACGTCAGGGAAGCGCGGCCAGATCAGCTCCTCTCCACGCCGGAACCGCCGGGGTCCCGGCACGCCTCCGCGTGGATGAGAAAGGAACGCCTGCCATGCCCAGACGCATCCGACTCCGGGTTTCCCCGCCCGACTCCGCCGAATCCCACCCGGTGCCCTCCTCCCCGCCCCGGCGCATCCGGGTCAGCGCGCCCCCCGCCGAACCCACCCCGCCCGGGGACCCACCCTCCTCTCCCGTCGTCCTTCCCCCCCCCGCCGCGCCCCGCGTGAGCCTCGCTGAACCGCCGCCCCGCCCCGCTCCGCCCCCTCCCGCCCCGTCTCCGGCGGGCGCCCGCCGGGGCAGGCCGACCAAGGACATGCAGCGCGCCCAGCGCATCGCCCGCGAGGTCTTCGGCTACGACGGGCTCCACGACGCCCAGAAGGAGGCCATCGCGTCCGTCCTGAAGGGGCGCGACACCCTCGCCATCATGCCCACCGGGAGCGGCAAGTCGGCGATCTATCAGGTGGCGGCGCTCTCGCTGAGCGGCCCCACGGTCGTCGTCTCGCCCCTGATCGCCCTGCAACGCGATCAGGTGGAGGCGCTGGAGGAGAGTGCACCGGGTCAGGCGGCCCTGATCAACTCCACCCTGCGCCCCGCCGAGCGCGAGGCCACCCTGAGCGCCTTCGAGGAGGGGGAGGTCGAGTTCCTGTTTCTCGCGCCCGAGCAGCTCGGCAACGAGGAGACGCTCGCCCGGTTGCGGGAGGCCGAACCCTCGCTCTTCGTGGTGGACGAGGCGCACTGCGTCAGCGAGTGGGGGCACGACTTCCGGCCCGAGTACCTGCGGTTGGGCGTTGTGGTGGAGGCGCTCGGGCACCCGACCGTCCTCGCCCTGACGGCGACCGCCTCGCCCCCCGTGCGCGCCGAGATCGTGGAGCGGCTGGGGATGCGGGAGCCCGAGATTCTGGTGCGCGGCTTCGACCGCCCGAACATCCGCCTGGGGGTGAGGCGCTTCGAGGACCCGGGGACGAAACGCTCGGCCCTGCTCTCCGAGGTGATCGCCGCCCCCAAGCCGGGCATCGTCTACGCGGCGACCCGCCGGGCGGCGGACGAACTCGCCCGCGACCTCACGGGGCACGGGGTGCGGGCGGCGGCCTACCACGCCGGGCTGAACGTGGAGACGCGCGAGGGGGCGCAGGCGGCCTTCATGGCGGACGAGCTGGAGGTCATCGTGGCGACGACCGCCTTCGGCATGGGGATCGACAAGCCGAACGTGCGCTTCGTGCACCACCTCGACATCTCCGGCTCGGTGGATGCCTACTACCAGGAGATCGGGCGGGCGGGGCGTGACGGCGCGGCCTCGGAGGCCACCCTCTTCTACACGCCGGGCGACCTGCGGCTGCGCCGCTTCTTCGCGGGCAGCGGCCTGATCGACGCCGATCAGGTCGAACACGTGCTGCGCGCCCTGGAGGACCGGGGCGGCCCGGTGGACCCCGAGGAGCTGCGCGAGGAGACGGGCCTCTCGCAGACGAAGGTGCTGACCGCCGTGAGCCGACTGGAGGACGTGGGGGCCGTGGAAATCCTGCCGAGCGGGGAGGTCACGGCGACCGACGGGGCCCAGGCCCCCGAGGTGGTGGCCGAGGCCGCCCTCGCGCAGGCCTACCGCCGGGCCTTCGAGGACTCGCGCCTGGAGATGGTGCGCGGGTACGCCGAGACCGGGGGCTGCCGCCGCGAATTCCTGCTCAACTACTTCGGCGAGGCGTCCACCCCCCCCTGCGCCTTCTGCGACAACTGCGACTCGGGGCTGGTGCGGGCGACCGGGGGCGGGGACGCCGTGCCCTTCGCCCTGGGCAGCCGCGTCGCCCACCGCACCTTCGGCGAGGGCCTCGTCATGCGCTACGAGGGCGAGAAGATCACCGTTCTCTTCGACGGGCCGGGCTACCAGACGCTCGCGCTGCCCGTCGTCCTCGAACAGAGCCTGCTGGAGTCGCTCGGGGCCTGAGCCGCCAGAGAAGGGGGAGGGGACGGCCGCCGCGCCTGTCCCCTCCCCCCTTCCCGTGACCCTCAGCGCACCGTCTTGCTGACGAGGCCGTTCGTGTAGAAGTTGGTGGCCCTCGCCCCGGCGGGCAGGCTGCCCTGCCTCACGAGGGCGGCGACGGCCTTCGTCCAGGCGGCGGGGTCGCTGGCGCCCAGGCCGTTGGCGCGGGTGTAGGCGCCCTGCATCAGGGGCACGCTCGCGCGCAGCACGTCGAGGGAACCGCCCCCCGTGCCGAAGACGGGCTGGGCGACCCGGAAGGCGCGGGCGGGGTCGGTCACCGTGAACTTCAGCCCGCGCTGACTGGCCCGCACGACCCGCCGGGCGAGGTCTCCCGTCAGCGTCTTGTCGGTGGTGATCAGCCCCGAGCCCACCATCGGGTAGGAGGCCGTCACGTCGAGGGTGTAGACCCGCGTGCCCGCCGCCCGGAGCTGCACGACCTCGTTGTTCACGAAGCCCACGGCGGCGTCCACCCGCCCGGCGCGCACCGCGTCGAGCTGCGTGAAGCCGATGGAGGCGAGCCGCACGTCGCGCCCCTCCTGCAACCCGGCGTCGTCGAGCACGGCCCTCAGCGCGGCGTAGCTGCTCCCGAAGGTGCCGGGGAGGCCCACCGTCTTGCCCCTCAGGTCGGCGGCGGTGCCGAGCGGCTTGGTGCTGAAGACCGTGACCGGCAGCTTCTGGTACATCGCCATGACGTAGCGCACGGGGGCGCCCTGGTTGCGCGCGAAGATCGCGTCCTCCGGGTCGCCCACGATGAAGTCGAGCTTGCCCTGGAGCAGCAGCGGCATCAGTTCGGAGACGTAGCCGTGCTGGAACCGCACGTTCAGCCCCTCCGCCCGGAAGTACCCGAGCTTGTCGGCCACGTAGAAGGGCGTGAACTGCACGTTGGGGATGTACCCCAGGCCGATGGTGACCGTGCGGGTGGGGGCCGTCTGGGAGGCCGTGGTCTGGGCCGACGCGGTGCCCAGGGCGAGCAGCGCGAGGAGGGCGGCGGTCTTCATGAGGGCGAGTATAGGAGCCCGGCGCGGCGGGACCATGACCGGGGTCGCCAACCGGGCGGAAGGGTGGACGTGTGGGCGGCCCGGCCCTCGTCCTCGATGAATGCTGGGAGGGTCCGGGTGCTCCCGGGCCTCATGTCGGCGGGCAAGACCCACCCTGGGGCCGGGTGGTAGACTGCGGGGTACGCCTGCGCGAGTGCGCGGGGAAAGGAAGATCATGACCAACGACACCAACGAGCATCCCCTCGACCCCCGGGGTGACCTGCACGAGACCCCGGAGGAGTTGCGCGACGTCCTCCCCGAGCTTCAGGGCGAGCCCGACGAGGACCCCGTGCTCGACGCCGAGGAGGCCGAGCAGGAGGGTCAGGTCGCCGCGATGGCGGTGATAGACAGCGGCAACGTCTCCGGGGACGAGAGCGCCGAGGGCGAAGAGGGCGAGGACGAGTATATCGACGCCGACGACCTGATCGGCCTCCTGAACGAGATGAAGGAGATGCTCGAAGCCCAGGGTAAGGAAATCCGCGGCCTGCGCCGCGAGATGCGCGAACTCCGCGAGGGCCAGGGCGCCCAGGCGAGCGGCTTCCGTCCCCGCGAGGACCGCGGCGGTCAGGGCGGCGGCAATTTCCGTCCCCGCGAGGACCGCGGGGGCTTCCAGGGGGGCGACCGGGGCGGCTACCAGGGCGGCGGGGACCGTGGCGGCTTCCGTCCCCGTGACGACCGCGGCGGTCAGGGCGGCGGTAACTTCCGTCCGCGTGAGGACCGTGGAGGCTTCCAGGGTGGCGACCGGGGCGGCTACCAGGGCGGCGGGGACCGTGGCGGCTTCCGTCCCCGCGAGGACCGCGGCGGTCAGGGCGGCGGTAACTTCCGCCCGCGTGAGGACCGCGGAGGCTTTCAGGGTGGCGACCGCGGCGGTTACCAGGGCGGCGGGGACCGTGGCGGCTTCCGTCCCCGCGAGGACCGCGGCGGTCAGGGCGGCAGCTTCCGCCCGCGCGAGGACCGGGACCGCAACTTCGGTGACCGCGAGTTCCGCCCGCAGGGTGGCGAGGGCGGCAACCAGGGCGGCCAGGGCGAGGGCTTCCGCCCGCGTGCCCGCACCGACCGGGGCTGGGGCAACCGCCGCAACGACGAGTAAGGGTTGAGAGGGAGGAGGGCCGGGGTGAACGTCCCGGCCTTCGCCTTTTGGTTGCTTGGCAGAAGAGGTTCAGGTGGAGTGGAACAGGGTGACCAACCCAAACTCCTCCCCTTAGCTTGCAAAACTCCGCAGGAGAGGGAGAGGCTGGGTGGAGGTGAACCGGCGGGACATCGAGCCGCTTTTGGCGAGAGAAGGCCTCTTCCTCGCGGTGGGGGTGGTGACATGCCCCTCTCCCCTTGCGGGAGAAAAAGGCCCTTTTTCCTCTCCTACGAGTGCGACGTCTGGTGACCGAAGCCGAAGGGCCGCCCCTCTTGTTCCACCTGTTCCGCCAACAGATGCCCGTCCAGCCAGCCCAGGTACTCCTCCAGCCGCCCCATTCGCCGGTCCGGCCTCCCCGAGCGCGAGAGTTCGTGGTCCTCGCCGGGGAAGCGGACGAAGCGCACCGGGACGCCGTGCAGGCGCAGGGCGGCGTACCACTGCTCGGCCTGCTCGACCGGGCAGCGGTGGTCGAGGACCGAGTGGACGATCAGGGTGGGGGTGCGGACGTGCTCGACGTACTTCAGCGGGCTCATCTCCCACAGCCGGAGTGCGTCTTCCTGACGGTGGAAGTTCAGGCCGAGTTCGTCGTCCCAGAAGCGCATCCCGATATCACTGGTGCCGCCGAAGGAGATCAGGTTGCAGATGCTCCGGTCGGTGATCGCCGCGCGGAAGTGGGTCGTGTGCGCCGTGATCCAGTTCGTCATGTAGCCGCCGTAGCTGCCGCCCATCACGCCCGCCCGCGTGCCGTCGAGCCGGGGAAAGGTCGTCAGGCACACGTCGAAGAAGGCGAGCAGGTCGTCCATGTCCACGCTGCCCCAGCGCCCGTGGATGTCCGAGGACCACGCCTGCCCGTACCCGACGCTGCCGCGCGGGTTGCCGTAGCACACCCCGTACCCCCGCGCCGCGAGGAGCTGGAACTCGTGCGTGAAGCCGTGCCCGTAGGCCGTGTGCGGCCCCCCGTGGATGCTCAGCAGGGCGGGCACGCGGCCCTCCCCCTCCGGCAGCAGCACCCACCCCTCGCCCTCGCCGAGGTCGTTCGTGAAGCAGACGCGCGTATGGGCCCGGGCCGGGAAGGGGAGGCGGACGTGGAGGTCGGTCACCTGCACGCCGTTCAGCTCCACCTCGGGGAAGCGGTCGGCCCGCTCGCGGATCAGGGCCACGCCGCCCCCCCGCGCCGTGAAGGCGGAGATCACCCCGTCCTCGCGGTGGTCGTGGGGCGTGACCGTCCCGTCCAGGCTGAGGCGGAAGAGGCCGCACGAGCCGCCGACGGTACTGGGGAAGAGCAGCGTCTCCGCGTCCAGCCACACCGGGCGCTCGGGAAAGGCGCCGACGTGGCAGTCGCCGCCCACCAGATTCCCGACCGGGCGGTCCCACCCCTCGTCCAGCCGCCGCCACGAGCCGTCCCCCTCGACCAGGAAGAGGTGGGCGTCCTCGGGCGAGCCCTTGCCCTCGGGGCGGCCCACCAGGACGAAGCGTTCGCCGTCCGGGTGCGGCGTGGCCGAGACGATGGCGGAGTTCCAGCGGGTGAGGCGGGTGCGGGTGCCGTCCAGAAGGAGGGTGTACGCCTCCTGCCGCCACTGCGCCGCAGCGTCCTCAGTCTCGCTGGAGACGAGGAGCACGCCGCGCGAGTCGGGCCACCAGGCGTAGGACGTGACCTCGACCTCCGGGGCGTGCCACTCGCGCAGCCTGTCCGCCGCCACGTCGTAGAGCCACAGCCGGGCGGGCCGCTCGGGTAGCCAGTCGCGCCCGTTGAAGCGGTAGCGGGGCCGGGTGATCACGCGGGCCTCCCCGCGCTCGTCGCGCTTGTCCTCGTCGTCGCCAAGGCTCAGGAAGGCGAGAAGGCGTCCGTCGGGGCTCCACGTCACGTCCGTCACCGGGCCCCTGAACCTCGTGACGCGCCGGGCCTCCCCGCCGTCGAGAGGCAGCAGGAAGAGCTGACCCTTCCCGCCGCGCTCCTCGCGCACGAAGGCGAGCGTCCTCCCGTCCGGCGACGGGCGCGGCGACGTGTCCCGGCCCTCCCCGCGCGTGAGCGGCCGGGCCTCGCCCCCCTCCGACCGCCAGATGTGCGAGCGGTAGCGGGGTTTGGGGAAGTCGGGTTCGGGCCGCGCCGGGTCCTCCTCCTCGACGCGGGAGAGGACAAAGAAAACGCTCTGCCCGTCCGCGCCCACCTGCGGGTCGGAGGGGAAGACGAGGGCGAGGAGGCTCTCGGGGCAGGGCACCGGGCTGTGGGTCATGCCCGCAGTCAAGCACGCGGCGGGGGTCTCACCCGGCTCATGACGCCTCGCTCAAGGTGGATTGACCCTCCTCTCGCGCCGGTCAGGCGGTCATCAGCTACGCTGGATGAACAGCAGCGTATGACCCGTTCACCGACCCTCCCGGGCCCGGTGGCCGCTGCTTCACCAGGACAACTTCGCAGGAGGAACACGATGCAGGAACTGTCATGCACCTGGGTCCCCGGCACCATCGACCTCGTTCGGCTGCGCTTCGCGGGGCGCACGGTCGAACTCACGAGCACCCGCCTCACGCGCATCTTCGGGCGTGAGGCCGTGAGCGAGCTGTACCTGAGGGGCCGCGCCGTGCTCCGCGCGAATACCCAGCAGATCGCCCTGCTGACCTGAGTCCCCGCGAGACAGACCCGCCCCGCCCCGTCGCCCCTGACCCGGGCCGGGCGGGGCCGCTCCCTGCCGAGTAGCATGGCGCACATGCCCCCCGACCTGCCCGCCATGATCGCCGACCTGCGCGCCCTGGTGGAGATCGAGTCCCCCTCCACCGACCCCGCCGCCGTGGCCCGCGTGATGGACGTGGTGGAGGCCCGCGCCCGCGAGCTGAGCGGCGTCCCCGAGGCGCTCCCCGGCGGCACCCGGGCCTTTTCCTTCGGCATGGGGGGGGAGGAGCGGCCCCTGCTCGTCCTGACCCACGCCGATACCGTCTGGCCGCACGGCACGCTGGAGACGATGCCCTTCCGGGTGGAGGGCGAGCGCCTCTTCGGCCCCGGCACCTACGACATGAAGGCCGGGATCGTCGGCGTACTGCACGCGCTGGCGGCCCTGGAGGGGCGCTGGCCCCGGGGCGGCGTGCGCCTGCTCCTCACCCCCGACGAGGAGGTGGGCAGCGCGGCGAGCCGTCCCCACATCGAGGCCGCCGCCCGGGGGGCCCGCGCCGTGTTCGTGGTCGAGCCGCCCGTGGCCGACTCCCACGCCCTCAAGATCGGGCGCAAGGGGGTGGGCTCGTTCGCGCTGACCTTCCACGGGGTCGCCAGCCACGCAGGCAACAAGCCGCAGGAGGGGGCGAGTGCGATCACCGAGGCCGCCCGCGCGGTGCTGGAGGTCCAGGCCCTCGCCCGCCCGGAGATCGGCACGACCGTCAGCGTGGGGCGGATGCGGGGTGGGAGCGCCGTGAACGTGATCCCCGCCGAGGCCACCCTGGAGATCGACCTGCGCGCCTCCACGGTGGCGGAGGGCGAGCGCGTCACCGGGGCGATCCGCGCCCTGACCCCCGCCGACCCCCACGTCCGGCTCACCGTCACAGGTGGGCTGAACCGGCCCCCCTTCGAGCCGGGTCCAGGGACGCTCGCCCTGTTCACGCAGGCGCAGACCATCGCCCGTGACCTCGGCTTCGAGATCGGGGGAGAGGTCGTGGGTGGCGGCAGCGACGGCAACTTCACCGCGCCGCTGTGCCCCACCCTCGACGGTCTGGGGGCTCCCGGCGACGGGGCACACGCGGCCCACGAACATGTGCGGCTCGACCGCTGGCCGGACCACGTGCGGCTGCTGACCCGCCTCTTGCGGGAGGTGTAGGCGACAGGTGGGACCGGGACGTCTTCCCCGCGTCCTGCCCCCCGCGCACCGCGTACCCTGCTGGCAAGGAGCCCCCCCATGTTCAACCTCTTCGGCCGGAACAAGCCCGCCGCCAACGCCTACCTTCAGCAAGACGACTCCCAGACCTACCGCGTCCGCGTGCGCACCCGCCCCCACGGCGAGGTCGTCGAGTTCCGCTTCACCAAGAGCGCGCACATCGGCATTGACGACGACGGCAACTACTTTTTCCGCAAGCCGGTCGTCAGCCCGCGGCACTTCGACCGGGGCGAGTTCGTCGTCCGCTTCGACCGCCGCTACAACGTGACGGGCACGGAAGCAGAGGGGGTGGACTTCATCCCCGTCAGCGAGTGGGAGTGAGGGTCAGCTTCTGAAAGCCCAGGCCCGCGTCCAGCGCGTGACGTGCCTCAACCGCTCGTCGGCGAAGCGGCCCCGCAGGTCCCGGCGCATGAACTCGCCCGCCCAGGCCAGGAAGGGGGGCAGGCCGTCGAGCCGCCCTCCGGCCTGGGCGTATCCCTCCAGATAGCCGCACCGGAAAGAGAGGAGCACCCGCCGCCGCGCCCCGGAGATCGCCCACACCGCTGGATCGGCGCTCAGGATGCTCAGCGTGCGGGCCACGTCGAGCCGCGCGTCGCCGAGGGCCACGTTCTCCCAGTCGAGGACGGCACTCACCGCGCCGCCCTCCACGAGCACGTTGAGCGGGTGGTAGTCGAGGTGGAGCCAGGCGGGGGAGGCGGGAACTCCGGTGGGTCCGTCCAGCCTCCGCAGGGCCGCGTGCGCCTCGGCGGGGACGGGCAGGGCGTGCAGCCGCGCGTGCGTCTCCCCGACCGCGAGGCCGAGGTCATAGGCACGCCCGGGCGTCTCCTCCAACGCTGCCGCGACCGGCACCCCCGGCGCCCACTCCTGCACGAGGACCGCGTGTTCCCCCGTCACGCCCACCGCTCCGACACGCGGCACCGGGTAAGCGCCCGCCCGCAAAGCCTCCGCCAGCCGCGCGAGGCCGTGGGCCGTCCCGGCCTCCGAACGCGGATACAGCCGCACCGCGAACGTCCCCGCCGCCGTCTCCACCCGCCAGCTCGGATTGCCCGACGCACCCGGCAGCCGCTCCACCTTCCGGACGGCGTACCCGAGGTTCAGAACCGCAGCGCGGATCGTCGCCTCCCCCCACTCACCACGGGGCACTAGCCACCGACCTCGTGAAACGTCTCCTCCGTGATCCGCCCCGGGAACTTCCGCAGGAAATCCACCGTGCTCAGCGCCTGGGTGCGGTGGCAGGCGATGGCCTGGAGCTTGCGGGCGATCAATCGGCCCACGTCCCGGCGCACGTTGGGGGCGAGCCACAGGGCGCGCAACTCCTCGTTCTCGGGCGGAACGGGGTTGGCGTAGTACCACAGGCGGGGCCGCTCGCCTTCCGGCAGGCTCTCCCACGCGGCGCGCACGGCCCGGTGGGTGGTCACGTGGTCGGGGTGCCCGTTGCTGCCGTTGGGCGGGAAGGTGAGGACGGTCTCGGGGCGGTGGCGGAGCATGGCCTCCCGCGCCACCTCCACGAGCGGCTCGAAGGGCTGCTCCCGGAGGGATTTGTCGGGGAAGGTGTGCTGCTCGTGGACGGTCAGGCCGATCACGTCGAGGCAGGCGCGCAGTTCCGCCTCCCGCATCCGGGCGAGTTCCTCGGGGCCGTCGCACAGGCCGAGGGTGCGCCCCGCCTCCCCGCGCGTGAGGGTGACGAGGCCGCAGGGGTGGCCCTCTTCCAGCCATTCCATCAGGGTGCCCGAGGCGCCGTACACCTCGTCGTCGGGGTGGGGCACGATCAGAAGGAGTCTCAGCCGCTCGCTCATGCGGGCAGGATAGGCGAGATAGCGCAAGCGGCGGATGCGCCCGTGACCGGAGGCGGGGCACGATAGGAGGCGATGAACGTCACCCAGACCGGCTTCACCCTCCGCACCCTCCGCAAGTCGGACGACTACCCGGGCGCGGCGCGGGTCCTCACCGCCGCCAACCCCGAGTGGCCCGTCACCCCCGACCTTCTCGCCGTGTGGGACGGGGCGCGCGACCCGGCCCTCTTCTACACCGAGGCCGTCGCCGAGGCGGGCGGGCAGGTGGTGGCGGCGGGAGGCATCGGCCACGACGACTTCGCCTTCGAGGAATGGCGCTACTGGGGCAACCTCGCCGTCCACCCGGACGCCCGGGGACGCGGCATCGGCTCGGCGCTCTACGACACCCTGCTGGAGCGCGTCAGGGCCCGGGGCGCCCGCGAGGTCCGCACCATGCTCACCGACGCGCCGCACCACGAGGCGGGCCGCGCCTTTCTCGAACGGCGGGGCTTCCGCGTCACCTGGGAGCGCTACGAGTCGCGCCTGAACACGGCGGAGGTGGACCTGGGCGCCTTCGATGAGCTGCTCGCCCGGGTGCGCGGGGGGGGCCTCGAACTCCGCAGCGTGGCCGAGCTGGCGGACGACCCGGAGCGCAACCGGCGGCTGTGGGAACTCGACTGGCTCCTCTTCCAGGACGTGCCGATGGGCAACACCCTCACCCGGCGGCCTTTCGAGGCGTGGGTGAGGCAGGAGGTGGAGGACCCGACCTTCGCGCCGGAGCTGTCCTTCGTGGCGCTGCGACCCGGGCTGGACGATCCCCTGACCGGCCCCTACGTCGGCTACACGACCCTGATGCTCACGTCCGGCGGCGCCTACGTGATCGGCATGACGGGCGTGCGGCGGGAGGACCGGGGCCGGGGCGTCGCCAAGGCGCTCAAGGTGGCGGCGATGCGGGCGCTGGCGGCGCGGGGCGGCGGCGAGATCCGCACCATGAACGACAAGCCCAACGCCGCGATGCTGGAGATGAACCGGGCGCTGGGCTTCCGGCGCGGCCCCACCCACTTCCGCTACGAACTGCACCTGGGCGGAGAGGCATGAATCTTCGAGGGGCCACCGACGCCGACTACCCGGCCCTCGCCGACCTGCAAGGGGCGGTGTGGCCCGACCACGCCACGACCGGGGACCTCCTCGCCCACGAGGACCGCGAATTGCGCGACCACCCCCGGCAGCCCCACCTCTGGCGCGCCGTGGCAGAGGAAGGCGGGCGGGCCGTCGGCACCGCTTACGCCATCCAGTATCCGGGCATGTTCCACCCCGACCGCTATCACGTGGACGTGTTCGTCCATCCCCAGGCGCAGGGGCGGGGCGTGGGGCTGGCGCTCGCGTCGGCGCTCGAAGCCCACCTGGGGGAACGCGGCGCCCGCGAACTGCTCTCGGGCACCCGGGAGGACTGCCCGCGCGGCCTCGCCTTCCTGGCCCGGCAGGGCTTCGGCGAGGTCATGCGCTTTTTCGACAACGTGCTGGAGCTGGGCGAGTTCGACTCCTCCGCCTGGGAGGCCGCCGCACGTCTCCCCGACGGCTACCGCCGGGCCACCCTCGCCGACCTGCTCGCCGAGGTGGGGGAGGAGACGGCCTGGCCCGCCTACTTCGACGCGGTGGTGGAGATCCGGGAGGACGTGCCGCGCACGGGCGAGGCGACCCCCATCGTCTTCGAGCACTTCCGCAAGCGGGGGGACGACCCGCGCTTCCTGCCGGAGGGCATCTTCTTCGCGCTGACGCCGAAAGGGCAGATCGCGGCGATGACCGAGCTGTACACGGACGGTGTGGACCCCACCAAACTGCACACCGGCCTCACCGGCGCCCGGCGCGCGCACCGCAGGCGGGGGCTGGCGCTGGCCCTCAAGCTCGCGGCCCTGGGCGTCGCCCGGGAGCGCGGCGCGGCGAGCGTCTGGACCGGGAACGCCACGACGAACGCGCCCATGCTGGCCCTGAACACCCGCCTGGGCTTTCGTCCCCGCCCCGCCTGGATCGAGATGCAGCGCGGCACGGTGGAGGTCGACCGATGACCTTCACGGTACGGCCCATTGAAGAAGGCGAGTGGGACGCCACTGGGCGCGTCTATACCCTCGCCCTGCCCCACGATCCCTTCAGCGGGGCCGACTTCCGCAAGCGGGACGCCGAGCAGCGCGGCTGGGGCTATACCACCGCCACCCTCGTCGCGCTGGACGAGGCGGGGGAAGTGCTGGGCATTGCCTCGTACTACCAGAACCCCGGCGCCTACCACCCGTGCCGCTACACGCTGGAGATCGCCGTCCACCCGGAGCGGAAGGGGCAGGGGATAGGAACCGCCCTCTGGAACGCGGTGGAGGCCGACCTCACCCGCCACGGCGCCGAGTCCGTCCGCGTCCTGGCCCGCGAGGATCACCCGGTCGCCCCCGGCTTCCTGACCCGGCGCGGCTTTACGGGCGACAAGCGGTCCTTCGCGAGTTCGCTCGACCTGACGGCCTTCGACGACGGGCCCTCCCGTGCCCTGGAGGACCGGCTGGCCGCCCGGGGCGTGCGGGTCCGCAGCCTCGCCGAGTTGCGAGTCGCCGACGTGCCCGACCTCACCGCCCGCCTCCACGCCCTGATGAGCGACGTGCGGCGGGACGTGCCCCGCGCCGAGCCCGCCACGCCCCTCTCCCGCGAGGTGTTCGAGGAGGCGGTGCTGGGCGACCCCGGCCTGCTCGAAGACGCCTACCTCGTCGCCGAGCACGACGGGCGCTGGATCGGCCAGACCACCCTCTTCCGCAGCGAGGCGAGCCCCGACCTCCTCACCGGCCTGACGGGCGTCACCCGCGAGTGGCGCGGCCAGGGGGTCGCCACCCTGCTCAAGCTGCACGCGATCCGGGCGGGCCGCGCGCTGGGCGGCACCCTGATCCGCACCGACAACGCCAGCGACAACGCGCCCATGCTCGCCGTCAACGACCGCCTGGGCTTCGTGCGCGACCCGGCGAGCGTGAGTTACGTCAAGACCTTCGGGGATTGAGGGGAAAAGCGTGTCACCCCTACCCGGCTTCCCTCGTTCCCGGTGTCCCTCCCCATGCTCCTGAGCCTCGACTGGGACGCCTTCAGCGGCACGGTTCCCCTCGTCTTCGACGCGCCGATCTGGGGCACCGCCGACCGTGAGCACGACCGCTTGGCGGCTTGGCGGGACCGGACCCGCAGACGTGACCCGCGAGCACCGGGCTGGACGGCCCTCGCCGCCGACTTCCCCCTCTACCCCGGCTGGGAAGCGCTGGAACGCTACGCGGGCCTCCCCGCCACCGTCACCCTCACGCACGCGGACGCGTGGACGTGGCTTCAGGACCACCCCGGCGAGGACGTCCTGAACGTGGACAGCCACCACGACCTGTTCAGCCTCAGCGGAGACCCCTCCCGCGTGCGCCCCGGCAACTGGGCAGGGCTGGGGCTGCGCGCGGGGCTGATTCGCCGGTACACCGGCCTCTACCCCGACTGGCACGCGGATTTGCCCGTCGCCGAGGGCTTCGACCTGGGGCGCACGCGGGGGGAGGTTGGGCCGCGTCTCCCGTCCGGGGTGCTGGAACGGGTGACCCTTCGGCGCATGGACCATCCCGGCGGGGGCCTGCCCGACCCCTCGGGGGTAAGCGCCGTGCTGCTCGTGCAGTCGCCCGCGTGGACGAACCCGGCGCACGACGGGGCCTTTCTGAACCTGGCCCGCTGCCTGAACGCCGTCCCGCTGACTCCTCCGCTCGACCGCTCAGGGTCGGCCTGATCCCCGTTTCCGGACCGCCGGACCTGCTACCTTTTGACGCGGCCCGTGACCTGTTCTGTCGCCGTGGCCGGAGGACGCCGTGACTATTCCTGCCCTGCGCCGCACGCCCGTGCTGCTGACGCTTCTGTACGTCGGGAGCATCCTGCTCGCCAACCTGACCCTGAACCAGTTCATCCCCCTGCCCGTCTTCGGGCTGCTCAGCGTGGGGACGATTTTTTTCGCGGCGGTCTTCACCCTGCGCGACCGCATTCATCGCGAGGGCGGGCTGAAGGCCGTCTACGTCGCCATCGCGGCGGCTTTGATCGTCAACACCCTCGCCGCGCTGCTGACGGGCACGCCGTGGCGCTTCATCGGGGCGTCCTTCCTGGCGATCCTGGTGGGTGAGCTCGCGGACACCGCCGTCTACCAGCGCCTGATCCGGAAGAGCTGGTGGACCCGCGTGCTGACGAGCAACGCCGTGAGCGTGCCGCTGGATTCCGTGATTTTCACGCTGCTCGCCTTCTGGGGCGACATGAGCACGCGCGACATCCTCCAGATCATCTTCGCCGACATCCTCGCCAAGTACGCCATCGCCGCCCTGTTCGCCCTGCGGGTGCGCCACGCCGCCCGCGCCGCCGCCCCGTGACCGTTCCCACCCCCGCCGAGCGGCTCAGGACGATCGCCAACGCGAAACCGGGATTGCCTACCGTCGTCGAACACGTCCTGCACCTGCCCGAGCTGTGCCCGGCGACCGGGAACCCGGCGTCGGGGAGCACCCTCACCCTGCGCTACACGGCGGGCGAGCGGTTGCTCGAACTGTTCAGCCTCGACGCGTACATCGACGCCTTCGTCGCCCACCCGGTCGTGCGCGACATGGAGATGTTTGTCCAGACGGTCGCCCAGGACGGCGCCGATGCCCTCGGGGTGGAGGTGACGGCGAGCGCCGACGTGCGCTTCAAGGGGCTCAGGCAGGAACAGCGGGTGACGGTGGTGGCGCGTCCAGAGATGGTCTGAGCGCGAAGTCGGAGGGGTACGCTTGGGCATGGCGAACCGGAACCTGTTCATGTCCGGCGTGGTGAGGTGGGCCAAGCAGATCACGGGCGACAGTTCGACAGAGGTAAGCCCTCCTTCTCGCCGACGCAACGACGGGGAGGAGGGTCTTGGTGTTCCTGTCCCCGTCGGCCCCCGTCCGTCAAGAGGTGGGGCCCATGCTGCCTGGCCGAACGACGAGGAAGACGACGTGACCTCCCCCCTTCACAGCCCCAGCATCCCCCGGTAGCCCTGCACGATGGCCCCGCCCCAGATCAGCGCGACGACCGCGCCGAGGGCGAGGTAGGGACCGAACTTCACGCGGTTCTCTTTCTTCAGGGCGAGTTGCAGGAGGCCCAGCACCGCTCCCGCCACGACAGCCACGACGACCGCCACGAGCAGCCGCTCCCACCCCAGGAACGCGCCGATCACGGCGGCGAGCTTCACGTCCCCGAAGCCCATCGCCGAGGGGTCGAAGGGGGCGTCCGCCTCACCCTCAGGTTCAGGTTTCAGCCACCAGTACACGCCCGCCATGAGGGAGGCCGCGCCCGCCGCCATCAACGCCCCCTGCACCATAACGATCAGCCCCGGCCCGAAGCCGCTCCCCCCCAGCGCCACGGAGACGAGGAAGCCGCCCAGCGTGACGACCTCCGGAACCCGCACCACCCGCCGCGCTGCGAGGTTAACCGCCGCAGAGAGGAGCGCCGCCCCCAGCCCCCACCACGGCCCCAGCCACGCGCCTGCCAGCAGGGCGAGGCTGAGCTGCTGGTAGCCGATGGGGGCCTCCGGGTACTGCCGCTCCCGGAAGCGCCGCAGCACCCACGATCCGATCAGGTCGATGGTGACGAGCAGCCCGGCGCCGAGGAGGGCGCCCTGCACGGCTCCCTGGAGGGTGGGCAGCCCCGCCTCCGCCGCCCCCGAGCGTGTGTTGAGGAAGGCGAAGGCCAGCCCCAGCGCCACGCCCGGCAGCGTCAACTCGTCCGGGATGGTGTACGTGTCGAGGTCGATGGCGCTCGCTACGAGGAGCAGCGTGAACAGCACCATCAGCCCCAGCGTGCCCGCCCCGTAGGTGGTGAGCGGGAAGAGGGCCGCGATGACGGCGTACCCCAGGCCGGTCAGCGCCTCGACGACCGGGTAGCGGGACTTGATGGGCGAGCGGCAGTAGCGGCACCTGCCCCCCAACGCCACCCATGAGCCGACCGGCACGAGGTCGAGGGGGGCGAGGCGGTGGTCGCAGCCGGGGCAGTGGCTGGGCGGAAAGGCGACGTTCTCCCCGCGCGGCAGCCGCCAGATCAGCACGTTGGAAAACGAGCCCACGAGCAGCCCGAGCACGGCGGCGAACACCACGAGGAGAAGGTCGAGACTCACGCCCGGAGTCTAGGCCGCCCGTCCTTACAGGGAGCTTGCGCGGCCTCCCTCACCTTTTGACTGCGTTCCAACCGGGGAGGTGGGGTGGGAAGGGGCGGCTAGAGTGGCCTGGAACGCTGGGCCTCTCCCTGCCCGCCCAGCCCCCGGAGCCCCGCTATGACCACGCTGCCGCAATCCACCACCACGACGCTGCCCTCCCCGCCCGCGCCGCTGCCGCGCGTCATCCAGGGGGGGATGGGCGTCGCCATCTCCAACTGGGTGCTCGCCCAGGCCGTCTCCCGCGCCGGGCAGCTCGGCGTCGTGTCGGGCACGGGGATCGACAACCTCCTCGTGCGCCGCCTGCAAGACGGCGACCCCGGTGGGCACGTCCGCCGCGCCCTCGCGCACTTCCCCGACCAGACGCGGGCGCAGAAGGCCGTGCGCGACTACTGGCTGGAGGAGGGCCGCGCCCCCGGCCAGCCCTACAAGCGCGTGCCGCTGCCCACGGTCACGAAGCACCGCGTCGCCTGGGAGCTGAGCCTGCTCGGCAGCTTCGTGGAGGTCTTCCTGGCGCGCGGGGGGCACGCGAACCCGGTCGGGCTCAACCTCCTGACCAAGCTGCAACTGCACAACCTCCCCGCCCTGTACGGGGCGATGCTCGCCGGGGTGGACACGGTGATCATGGGGGCGGGCATCCCCCGCGAGATTCCCGGCGTGCTCGACGCCTTCGCGCAGGGCAAGCCCGGCACCGCCCGCCTGGACGTGAAGGGCGAGGGCCCGGGAGCGAGCGTGCCCCTCACCTTCGATCCCTCGGAGTTCGGCTTCGGCGGGGTGAGCCTGCCCCGGCCCAATTTCTACCCGATCATCTCCTCGCACGTCCTGGCGGGCATCCTGACCCGCAAGGCGACGGGCAGCGTCCAGGGCTTCGTGATCGAGGGCCCCACCGCCGGGGGCCACAACGCCCCGCCGCGCGGGCAGGTCAGCTACGACGAGAGCGGGCAGCCCGTCTATACCGAGCGCGACATCGCCGACCTGGAGGAGATGCGCCGCCTCGGCCTGCCCTTCTGGCTGGCGGGGGGCAGCGGCTCGCCCAACGCCCTGCAAGCGGCCCTCGACCAGGGCGCGGCGGGCATCCAGGTCGGCACCCTCTTCGCCTACTGCCGGGAGAGCGGCCTGCGCCCCGAGACGCGCGAGCACACCCTCGGCGCCGTCCGGGCGGGTGGGGTGAGCGTCTACACCGACCCCCTCGCCTCGCCGACAGGCTTTCCCTTCAAGGTCGTGCAGCTCCCGGGCACCCTCTCCGAGCCCGAGCGGTACGCCGCGCGCACCCGCGTCTGCGACATCGGCTATCTGCGTGAGGCGTACTGGGACGGCGACAAGACCGGCCTGCGCTGCGCCGCCGAGCCCGTCGAGACCTACGTGCAAAAGGGCGGCAAGCCCGAGGACACCGTGGGCCGCAAGTGCCTGTGCAACGCCCTGATGGCCGACGCGGGCCACGCCCAGATTCAGAAGGGCGGCGAGGTCGAGCAGCCCCTCCTGACGAGCGGCGACGACCTCGTGAAGCTCGGCGGCTGGACGCCCGGGTACACCGCCGGGGACGTGCTGGACTACCTGCTCGGGAAGCCGGGGGCGGGACCTCGACAGGCGGGCGCCGGGGAAGTGCTGGCCCAGGCGTAGGCGAGATCAAAGGGAAGGGGGCGCGGGTTCTGGTTGCCCCCGCCCTCTCGCCTTTCCCCCTCAGTGCCGCCCGAAGTGCCCCAAGAGCGGCACGTTGGGCTGCCACTCGGGCCGCTCGACCACCTCGCCGTAGAGGTCGTACTCGTCGCTGTCCTCGATGCGGGCCTTCACGATGTCGCCGGGTTTAACCTGCCCCGCGAAGTTGCCCGCGTAGAGGTACACCTGACCGTCGATGCCGGGGGCGTCCCCCTTCGTGCGCCCGATCAGCCGCGTGCCCGGCAGGTCGCCCTCGTCGTCGTTGAACTCGTCCACGATCACGTCCAGCACCCGTCCGACCTTCTCCGCCAGCCTCTCGGCGCTGATCCGCTGGGCGACCTCCATGAAGCGGGCCAGCCGCTCCTCCTTGACCTCCTGCGGCACGGCGTCCGGCAACCCGTTCGCGTCCGCCTCGTCCACGTCGGAGTAGGGGAAGGCGCCCACGCGGTCGAGCCTCGCCTCCTCCAAAAAGGTCAGCAGCTCCTGGAAGTCCTCCTCCGTCTCGCCAGGGAAGCCCACGATGAAGGTCGAGCGGATAGCCAGTTCCGGGCAGATCTCGCGCCAGCGGCGGATGGTGTCGAGCTGCTTGCCCGCGCCGGGACGCCGCATCAGCCGCAGAATCTTGGGCGAGGCGTGCTGGAGGGGCACGTCGAGGTAGGGCAGAATCTTGCCCGCCGCCATCAGCTCCACGATCTTTTCCACGTGCGGGTACGGGTAGACGTAGTGCATCCGCACCCACGCGCCCATCTCGCCCAGCTTCTCGGCAAGGTCCGTGAGGTGCGCGCGGACCATGCCACCCTGGAACTCCGACTCGCGGTAACGCACGTCCACCCCGTAGGCGGAGGTGTCCTGCGAGATGATCATCAGTTCCTTGGTGCCGCCCGCGATCAATCTGTAAGCCTCATACAGCACCGCGCCCGCGTCGCGCGAGACCTGCCGTCCGCGCAGCTTCGGGATGATGCAGAACGCGCAGGTGTGGTTGCATCCCTCCGCGATCTTCACGTAGGCGTAGTGGCGGGGCGTGAGCTTGACGCTCGGCGCGAATACGTCGCCGTGACGGGTGGCCTCCCGCTCCGGCCGCATCCCGGGGGCGGCGACCGGCAGCAGACCCGTGAAGGCGTCCGTCTCGATGGGCAGCAGCTCGCGGACATGGCCCATCACGTCGTCCACCGCCTCGGACCCGGTGATCGCCGCGACCTTGGGGTGACGTTCCAGAATCTTCTCGGGGCGCTCGCCCAGGCAGCCCGTCACGATGACCTTGCCCGTGGCGTCCAGTGCCTCACCGATGGCGCTCAGCGATTCCTCCACGGCGGGCGTGATGAAGCCGCAGGTGTTCACGATGACGGCGTGTGCGTCCTCGTAGCTGGGGGCCACCTCGTAGCCTTCCGCGCGCAGTTGGGTCAGGATGCGTTCGCTGTCCACCAGAGCTTTCGGGCAGCCCAGGCTGATGAAGCCGACTTTCTTCGTTTGGTTCGCCGTGCCGGGCACGGGATGATCTGCAATGGTCAAGGTCTGTTCCCCTTCGCTCACGCGCCGCGTATCACAGAGAGGGCGCGGAGACTTCCAGCCGAGCAGTTTACAGGGCCGGAGGAGGGGAGGGGTAGGGCGGGTGTCACACCGGGTCGGGCGGGAGGGAGAGGACGTTCAGGCCCAACGCGCGGGCCACCGCCGCCTGCCGCTGATCGAAGGTCAGCACCCGCAGATTTTCCCAGGTGTCTTGCGCCTTCAAGGCACACGCCAGGTGGATGGCGTCAAGCGCCCGCAGCCCTGCCTGAGCATGGGACCGGATCAGATGAGAGGACCGGTCCATGACCTCTGCACCGAGTTCAACGACAGCCAAGGTTTCCCAATCCCGCTCGAAGTCGGCCAGCAGGGTAGCGACTTGGGCAGGTTTCAACCGCTCTCGATGATCTCGGTGTTGCCGTTGAATCAGCCCCGCGTATGTTTCTAAATATGCGACTCGGATAACAACGTTGACGCTAGCCGCCTGCATCTGCCCGAGAACGAAACTGCTATGGGGCTCACTGATGTACGCACGTAAGAGCGCAGAGGTGTCGAGGAAGAAAGGGAGTTCACTCACAGCCCGCGGTCGCGTTCCTCGTGTAACTGCTGATCAATGCTCCAGTCCCCTTCAGAAATGTGGATGGAAGCCCCGCTCGGTTTTCCACTTCGGCGCGGGAGAGTGATGCCATGCACGAACTCTCGGGTTTCCGTCAAGGGCTCGAACTCATCGACCTTGGGCGCGGCCTCGAAGGTGACCCAGCCGAACCGTGCAGACTTTCTCACTGGTACCGTCAGCCTGGACCGAAGGAAGGCTCGTGGTGTCTCTCCCTGAGCCCGCCGCGCAATCTCCGAAATTTGAATCCTGGTCCCCCTCAACTTCCGAAAGCTCCCTCCGGTGCTCATTCTGCTTCCTCCTGGCACGTCTCCTGCCCCCAGGATACCCGCCCCCGGCAGGCCGAGTTGCTACACTGCCCCTCGTCATGAATGCCAAGGTCATTGTGGTCACGTCGGGCAAGGGGGGCGTGGGGAAGACCACGACCACCGCGAACATCGGCGCGGCGCTCGCCCGCCTGGGTGAAAAGGTCGTCGTGATCGACGTGGACGTGGGGTTGCGCAACCTCGACGTGGTGATGGGGCTCGAATCCCGCGTGGTCTTCGACCTGATCGACGTGATCGAGGGCAAGTGCCGCCTCTCACAGGCCCTGATCCGCGACAAGCGGGTGGAGACGCTCTACCTCCTGCCCGCCTCGCAGACGCGCGACAAGGAGGCGCTGAACGCCGAGGTCTTCCGCGCGGCGGTGCGCCAGCTCATCGAAGAAGAGGGCTTCGACCGGGTGCTGATCGACTCGCCCGCCGGGATCGAGTCGGGCTTCAAGACGGCGGCGGCCCCGGCGGAGGGTGCGCTCGTGGTCGTGAACCCGGAAGTCTCCTCCGTGCGCGACGCCGACCGCATCATCGGGCTGCTCGAAGCCCAGCAGATTCGGGAAATCCGGCTCGTGATCAACCGCCTGCGACCCAAGATGGTGGCGAGCGGGAACATGCTCTCGGAGGCGGACGTGCTCGAAATCCTGGGGGTCAAGCCTATCGGCGTGATTCCCGAGGACGAGGGCATCCTGGTGAGCACGAACGTGGGCGAGCCCGCCGTGCTGGGCAAGACGAGGGCGGGGACGGCCTTTATGGACACCGCCCGGCGCCTCAAGGGGGAGGACGTGCCGTACCCCAACCTGGAAGAGAACAGAGGCTTCATCGCCATGCTGCGCCGTCTGTTCGGGGGGGCCTGACATGTTCTCGTGGCTCAGGGGCAAGCGCAGTAAGGAGACGCTCAAGGACCGTCTCGAACTCGTCCTCGCCTACGACCGCGCGCAGATTCCGCCCGGCAAGGTGGACGCGCTGAGAAACGACTTGCTGGAGGTCGTGCGGCGGTATTTCCCGGCGGGGAACAGCAACGTGGAGGTCGAGCAGCGCGGCGATCAGGTGGTGCTGACGGCGAGCATCGCCCTCGACGAGCAGCCCAGGAACACGGGGCGCCCGGGACGCTGAGCCTGGGGTGGGGCGGGGGCCGGGGCACGCGCTTCCCGGCCCCTTTCCCTTTCACCCGACGGCTGAGCCACCCCGGTAGCCTGGGGGGGTGATCCAGCCGTGAACCTCAAGTACGACCTGCGCTTCCCCCTGGTGGTCGCCGCCCTGCTCGTGGTCGGCCTGATGACGGTGAGCACGGCGGCGCTGAGCCCCCGGGCCGCGCCCGGCATCTTCCCCAAGCAGGTGATCGGCGTGGTGCTCGCCGCCCTCCCGGTGGCCCTGCTGTGGTGGGCGGGGCGGGACCGCGCCTACCGCGCCGCGCCGTACCTCTTCGCGGGGGCGCTGCTGCTCCAGGCGAGCACCTTCGTGATCGGCAAGGAGGTGAACGGGCAGCAGAACTGGCTCGTGTTTGGGCCGGTGCAGTTTCAGCCGCTTGAGTTCCTCAAGTTCGCCCTGATCCTGATGCTGCCCGTCGTGCTGCGAGGCGGCTATCAGGGGGTCAAGACGTACGCGGCGGCCCTGGCGGTCTTCCTCCCCGCCCTCGCGCTGGTGGTGTTGCAGGACTTCGGGGGGGCGCTCGTGCTCGGCGTGATGTTCGGGGTGATGATGCTCGCCGCCCGGGTGCCGTGGTGGCACGCGCTGCTGGCCGTGGTCGCCCTGGGAGTGGCTTTTCCAACCCTGGTGTATCCGCACCTGGAGCCGTACCAGCAAAAACGGCTCACCATCTTCCTCGATCCCTACCAGGAACCCAGGGGGGCGGGGTATCAGGTCATCCAGAGCACCATCGCGGTCGGGTCGGGCGGGGTGCAGGGCAAGGGGTACAAGCAGGGGTCGCAGTCGCACAACGGCTTCCTGCCGGAAGCGCACACCGACTTCGCCTTCTCCTCGTGGGCGGAGGAACAGGGGCTCGTCGGCGGGCTCGCCGTCCTCGTGCTGTATGGGGCCCTCTTCTGGCGGCTGTCGGGCATGGCCGCCGAGTCGCCGCGCTTGCAGGACCAGATTCTCTTCGCGGGCGTGCTGGGGCAACTCGGGGCGCAGGTGCTCGAAAACGTGGGGGCGGCGCTGGGCCTGTTGCCGCTGACGGGCGTGACCCTGCCGCTCATCAGCTACGGCCTGAGCAGCCTGGTCACCACCCTCGCCACGCTGGGGCTCGCGTACGTGGTGTACCGGGACAGGTACGGCGGGGTGATCTGAGGTTCTTTTGGCACAAACGGCGGATCACAGCACGAGGAGTGCCAGGTAACCTGGGGAGGTGCGCGGCGGGAGACCGTCAGTGTCCCTCAACAGTGTGTTCGACGGCAAGACAACCGCACGGGCCGGGTCGGGCGGACCTGGAGGGGTGGAAGCATGAACCTTGATCCGGAACACTCGTTGACGGGCCGCGTCGCCGTCGTCGCCGGGGCCACACGTGGAGCGGGGCGGGGCATCGCCGTCGAACTGGGGGCGAGGGGCGCGACCGTTCTGTGCACCGGACGTTCCACCCGCACGGGCCTGAGTGACCTCGGTACGGCGCAGGGCCGACCGGAGACCATCGAGGAGACGGCGGAGCTGGTCACGGCGGCGGGCGGCGTCGGCGTCCCGGTGCGCTGCGACCACCTGAACGAGGCCGACGTGCAGGCCCTCGCCGAGCGGGTGCGGGCGGACTTCGGCGGTCTCGACGTGCTCGTCAACGACGTGTGGGGCGGCGAGCGACACAGCGAATGGGGCAAGAAGGCGTGGGAACTCGATCTGGCGAAGGCCCGCGCGCTGATCGAAGGCGGGCTGTGGACCCACCTCGTCACGGGGCGGTACCTGATCCCGCTCCTGCGTCCCGGCGCCCTCATCGTGGAGGTGACCGACGGGGACGGCTGGTCCTACCGGGGCAACCTGATCTACGACCTTGCCAAGACGGGCGTGATGCGGTTGGCGCAGGGTTGGGCGCACGAGCTGGAGGGGGACCCGCGCGGCGTGACGAGCGTGAGCGTCACCCCCGGTTACCTGCGCTCGGAGGAGATGCTGGCCCACTTCGGGGTGGAGGAGACCCGCTGGCGGGACGCCACCGCCCGGGACCCCAACTTCGCCGAGTCCGAGACGCCCCGCTTCGTGGGCCGGGCCGTCGCCGCCCTCGCCGCCGACCCCGACAAACATCGCTTCAATGGCCGCGCCCTCGCCTCCTGGACGTTGATGGACGAGTACGGCTTCACGGATGTGGACGGGCGCAAGCCACACTGGGGCAACTGGTTCCGGGAGATGCTGAAGGGGCAGTTGGTGACGCCGGATCAGGTCTGACCCGCTTCCGGTTCCGGTAAGGTGTTCCATGCGTTTCATCGGCCTCGACCTCGCCTGGTCCGTCCGCAACCCCACGGGCGGCGCCGTCATCGAGGGGACGCGGGGGGCGGGCGCCTGCTGGAGACGGCCCTCCTCTCCGACGACACGAGCGTTCTCGCTTTCGTGGAGACCCACGCCGGGGACGACCCGGCTATCGTCACCATCGACGCGCCGCTCACCGTGCCCAACGTGACCGGGCGCCGCCTTGCCGAGGCGGAGGTCGGGGCGGTGTTCGGACGCTTCCAGGCGGCGGCCCACCCCACGAACAGAACGCGGCTGGCCGACGCGGCGGGAGTCGTTCGGGGTGAGGCGCTGACGCAGGCGCTTACGGCGCGCGGCTTCGTTCACGATCCCAGAATCCCTGTCGGGTTGCCCGTCCGCCGCGTGGTCGAGGTCTACCCCCACCCGGCAACGGTCGCGCTCTTCGGGCTCAGCCGCACCCTGAAATACAAGAACAAGGGGCAAGCGCGCGAGGTCATGGACGCTGCCTGGACTGCCCTTTACGACCACCTCGCCGCGCTGGCCCAGGCCGACCCACCGCTGACAGGTCTAGGCGCCCACCTCGCCGTGAACCCCGCCACCCTGCGTGGCCGCGCCCTCAAGGACCACGAAGACCGCACCGACGCCCTCCTCTGCGCCTACATCGCCCTGTACGCCCACCGCTGGGGGCTGGAACGGAGCGAGGTGCTGGGTACGCTGGAGGGCGGCTACATCTTCACGCCGACCCTGCCCGAAAGGTGGAACGCCTCGCGCGCCGTGGAAGTGTCCTCGTGACCCTGCCCGACGATGCCTTCGAGCCGGACTCCCGCGCAGAGTGGCGAACGTGGCTGGAGGCGAACGCCCAGACCGAAAAAGGCGTGTGGCTCGTGCTGCGCAAGAAGTCGGCGGGCCCAGTCAACCTGAGCGGGGACGACGCGGTGGAGGAGGCCCTGTGCTTCGGCTGGATCGACTCCAAGCCGCGCAGGCTCGACGGGGCACGCTCCATGCTGTATATCGCCCCCCGCAAGCCCGGCAGCGGTTGGAGTGCCGTCAATAAAGCCCGGGTGGAACGGATGCGGGCGGCGGGCCTGATGACCCCGGCAGGGCAGGCGAAGATCGACGCGGCGGTGCGGGACGGCTCGTGGACCCTCCTCGACGCGGTGGACGCGCTGGAGGTGCCGCCCGATCTGGAGGCAGCGCTGGCAGACGAAGGCGCACGCGAGCCATGGGACGCCTTCCCCCGCAGCGCGAGGCGGGGCATCCTCGAGTGGATCGCGCAGGCCAAGACCGCCGCCACCCGCGAGAAACGGGTGCGCGAGACGGCGACTCTCGCGGCCCGGGGCGAACGGGCGAACCAGTGGCGCCGGGGGGCACGGTGACCGCCGAGGAAATCATCCGCCTGCTGGGCCTGGAACCGCACCCGGAGGGCGGGCACTACGTCCAGATTCACTCGGACGCGCGGGAGGTGGACGGGCGGCCCGTGTGCACCACCATCTCCTTCCTGCTGCGGGCGGGCGAGGTCTCGCACTGGCACCGGGTGGACGCGACCGAAGTTTGGTGCCACCATGCGGGGGCGGCGCTAGAGCTGGCGGTCTGGGAGGGAGGCGAGGTTCGCCGTCTGCGGCTGGGGTCCGACCTCGCGGGCGGTGAGCGGCCCCAGGGCATCGTGCCTGCCCACGTCTGGCAGAGCGCGCGGTCCCTGGGCGAATGGAGCCTGGTGGGCTGCGTGGTGGCGCCGGGGTTCCGCTTCGGCGGCTTCGAGCTGGCCCCGCCCGGTTGGAATCCGCCCGTCTGACGCCTTTTCTCTGCCTCCGCCTTAACCACCCCTGAATCTGACGGGCGGCTGATCCGCGAGTCGCTAGATTGGGCCGCATGGAATACCGCAACCTCGGCAAGAGCGGCCTCAAGGTGTCGGAGGTCTCCTTAGGCGGCTGGGTCACCTTCGGGCAGACCGTCAACGACCAGAGCATGGTGCGCGACATCGTGATGAAGGCCTACGAGGAGGGCGTGAACTTCTTCGACCAGGCCGACGTGTATGCCCGGGGCAAGTCCGAGGAACTGATGGGCGCCACGTTGCGCGAGCTGCCTCGCCACACGCTCGTCATCTCCTCCAAGGTCTTCTGGCCGATGAGCGACGACGTGAACGACCGGGGCCTCTCGCGCAAGCACATCCTGGAGAGCATCGACAAGACACTGAAAAGGCTCGGCACCGACTACCTCGACATCTACTTCGCCCACCGCTACGACGAGACGGTCCCGATGGAGGAGATCGTGATGGCCTTCGATCAGGTCGTCAGAAGTGGCCGCGCGATGTATTGGGGCACCTCCATGTGGCCCGCCGCGCGCATCGCCCAGGCGGTCGAGTTCGCCAGGGCGCACGGCCTGCACGCCCCCGTCACCGAGCAGCCCGAATACTCCATGCTGCGCCGCGACCGGGTGGAAAAGGAAATCCTGCCCTATACCGAGGAGGCGGGGGTCGGCCTCGTCGTGTGGAGCCCGCTGGCGATGGGCCTGCTGACCGGCAAGTACGACCAGGGCCGTCCCGAGGGTGCGCGCCTGAGCGACAACGAGAACTGGGGCAAGAACTTCCTGACCGAAGAGAACATCCAGAAGGTCCGCGACCTCAAGTCCGTCGCCGACGGCCTGGGCATCACCCGGGCGCAGCTCGCCCTCGCCTGGATTCTGCGCCAGAAGGGCGTGAGCAGCGTCATCACCGGCGCCACCCGCGTCGAGCAGATCGAGGAGACGGTGAGGGCGGCGGGCGTGAAGCTCGACGCGGACGTGCTGGGCCGGATCGACGACATCCTGACGCGCTGAGGACTCAGAGGGAGGGGGCGCGGCAGACCACCCTCGGCCCCTTCTCCTGGCAGCCCTTTGCAACTTCCGACGCACGCCGTCCCCACCCCGCCCCTCTATGCTGACCCGATGGCGGCCATCGAGACGCGGGAACTGCGCAAGGTCTACCGGGGGCGGGCGGTCGTGGACGGCCTGAGCCTCACGGTGGGCGAGGGGGAGGTCTTCGGCTTCCTGGGCCCCAACGGGGCGGGCAAGAGCACGACCGTCAAGATGCTCCTCGGCCTCGTCCACCCCACGGGCGGCGAGGTGCGGGTCCTCGGCGGTCGGCCCTCCGACCCGGCGGTGCGCGCCCGGCTGGGGTTCTTGCCCGAGCAGTTCCGCTTTCAGACCTGGATGACTGCCCAGGAATTCCTGCGCTTCCACGGGCGGCTCGCCGGGTTGAGGGCCGACGAGGTTCAGGCCCGCGTGCCGCAGGTGCTCGAAACGGTGGGGCTGGGTGGGCGCGGCGGCGAGGCGATGAGCGGCTACTCGAAGGGGATGCTCCAGCGCGCGGGCCTCGCGGCGGCGATCCTGGCCCGGCCCCGCCTCGTTTTTCTGGACGAGCCGACGAGCGCGCTCGACCCCATCGGGCGCGTCGAGGTGCGCGAGATCATCGAGCGCCTCAAGGCCGAGGGCGTGGCTGTCTTCCTGAACTCACACCTGCTGTCGGAGGTCGAGCAGGTGTGCGACCGGGTGGCGTTCGTCAAGGCCGGGCGGGTGCTGCGTCAGGGCACGATGCGCGACCTTCAGGGCGGCGTCCTCCCCGTGGACCTGCGGGTGGACCACCTCTCGCCGGGGCTGCTGAGCGCGCTGGGGGAGATCGGCGAGGTGCGGCACGTCGACACGAACACCCCGGGCCGCGCGGACGTGGAGGTGTGGCTGGGGCGGGAGGAGGCGTTGCCCGCCCTCGCGGACGCCGTTCACGCCCACCGCGCCCGGCTCTACGCGCTCAGCCCCCGCCGCCCCGACCTGGAGACCCTGTTCCTCGAACTCATCGAGGACACGCCGGAGGCCGCCCGCGCCCCCCGCACCCCGGAGGCGGCCCGTGCGTAACGCCCTCTTGATCGCCGAACTCAGCCTGCGCGAGGCGGTGCGCAAACGGCTGGTGATCGTGCTGCTGCTCCTCACCGCCGCCTTCGTGGGCTTCTACCTCTACGGCATCGTGCGGCTGGAGCAGACCCTCGACCAGCGGGCCTTTGAGCTCGGCCTCGACGGTCGCAGCGTGTACGGGGCGGCAAACGCGCCCGTCATGTACGCCACGCTGTTCGGGATGTACCTCGTCTTTTTCCTGGGGTCGCTGATGGCCGTGCTCTCCACCGTGGGGGCGGTCAGCGGTGACGTGGAGAGCGGCGTCATGCAGAGCGTGATCGCGCGGCCCATCACCCGGGCGCAGCTCGTGTTCGGGCGCTGGGTGGGCTTCACGCTGGTGAACGTGGGGTACGTCGCCCTGATCAGCGGGGCGCTGCTGTGGGGCATCCGGCTCATCACGGGCTTCGTGCCGCCCGCGCCGCTGCCCGCCGTGGGGCTGATCCTGCTCGCCATCGCCCTGATCACGGCGCTGACGGTGCTGGGAAGCACCCTCTTCACCACCCTGGCGAACGGCATCGGCGTGTTCGTGCTGTACGGGGTGGGCTTCGCGGGGGGCATCCTGGGCACCATCGGCTCGTTCGCGGACAGCCCGACGCTGACGTCCCTCGGGCGCCTCGCCAACACGCTGATGCCCACCAACTCGCTGTGGCTGGGCGCGAGCTACCACCTCCAGCCCGAGGTGCTGCGGCAACTGGGGCAGGCGGCGCGGGGAGCCAACCCCTTTTTCGGAAGCGAGCCCCTCGCGCCGGGATTGATCGTGTGGGCGTGCGCCCTCGCCGTGCTGGCGGTGGCCGCCGGGATGTGGCACTTCAGCCGCCGGGACCTCTAGCGGGGTCGAGGCGGGAACGCCGTCCGCCGGAGCGGGCCAGCGCGTCCCCTCTGCCCGGGAGGAGACGCTTCCCCTGTGAGCGGGGACCGCTCCGGCGGTGTGGCGAGGATCAGAGGTCGGCCTCCTCGGGCGGGAGGGGCACCGCGCGCCAGTTCGCCTCCGCCGTGTCGTCGTTGCCCGGGCGGCCCGGCCCGGCGGTGTCGTGGCAGGTGAAGCTCATCAGGGGCCAGCTCAGGCGGCCCTCCCGCAGGTTCATCACGTACATACCGTGCTGGGCCGCTCCAGGAACACGGCCCGCGGTCGTCCGGTAGTGCACCTCCAGCCGCTCGCCCGGGCCGACCTCGGGCAGGCTCGACTCCGTGACGACGCCCTCGAAGGCGCGCTCCGGGTCGTGGACCTCGCCGCGCCACGCGCCGCGCAACTCGATCACCGTGTTCGTGGGGCTCCAGTTCTCCTGAGTCATGCTCCAGGGAAGCCCACGGGCTCGTGAAGGGGATGTGACCGTCCGGGTTTTTCTAGACACGATGGGGGGCCAGCGACGGGTGGGTCGCTGGCCCCTGGAGCGCGCGGGTCAGGCTAGAGGTCGAGGGGGTCGGGCATCTCGGTGGCGGCCCGGCCCTCTTCCTTGCGGTGCTCGTTGATAAAGCCCTTCTCGCGGGCCGGGAGGTTCCCCTGGCTGGCGGTCGAGTCGCCGAGGTCGGGCCGCTCGTCGCTGTGCTCCACGGTGGGGTTGGGGCTGGTCGGGACGTTCGCGTCGCGGTCGGTCATGGGTCTCCTCCGTCTTTCTCGTGGGGGCGGGGCATGGCGTCGGGGATGGTGGGCTCCGTGTCCGGGGCCGTGGTGGTCACGACGACGCGGGGGCTGGAGGCCGGGTCGGGCTGCCGGGCGGGGAGCAGGTCTGCGGCGTGGTCCGGGGCCGCCTCGCCGCCCTCCGGGTGATCTCCGCCCAGCTCGCGCATCAGGCGCTCGCGGGCGTCAATCTCGTCGTCCACCCGGCGGATGTCGTCGCGGATGCCCTGGAGGATGCCCACGTCGGCCCCCGCGTGATACGAGCGGCCCAGGCGGGCGTAGAGCAAGTCGAGTTCGCGGGTGAGCTGGAACACCTCCAGGCGCAGCCGCGCGACCTGCGCGACCTCCTCGCCCCGGCGCTGCACCCGCCCGGCCCCCCGGCGCACGCTGTTCAGAAGGTTGTCCAGCATGGCGTGATTCTCGCCCCCCCTCCCGGAAGGCGGGTGAGCGGGCGTTAAAGGACCGTCACGCCCGCCGCCTCCCGCTCCACGGGCTCGGCGAGCAGGTGCGCGAGCGCGAGGGGAATCGCCGCGTCCCAACCCTGCGGGTGGCAGGCGGCGGGATAGGGGACGGGCGGCCCGTCCTCCCGGGGAAAGCCCGCGAACAGCTCGCTCAGGCGGTGATCGGGCGCCCAGCGGGCCGCGTCGAACAGCGCCCGGGTCACCTGCCGGGCCTGGGCGTGCAGGCCGTAGCGCGCCATCCCCAGCGCCGCGACCGCCGTGTCGTGCGGCCACACGCTGCCGTTGTGGTAGGAGACCGGGTTGTAACGGGGCTCGTTCACCCCCAGTGTGCGGATGCCCCAGCCGCTCCAGAGCTCTTCCCCCAGAGCGGTGCGGGCGACCTGCTCGGCGTACTCGGGGGGGATAATTCCCGTCCAGAGCGTGTGGGCCGGGTTGGAGACGAGTACCCGCAGGGGCCGCTTGTCCCCGTTCAGGCCGTGGACGTAGGAGCCGCGCTCGGGCCACCAGAAGGCGCGCTGGAAGGTCTCGCGCAGGGTCTGGGCCCGCTCCTCCCACTCCGCCGCTCTTTCCGGCTCGCCCAGCTCGCGGTACATCCGCGCGGCGGCGAGGTAGGCGGCGTAGGCGTACCCCTGCACCTCGATCACGGCGACGTGCCCGCTCACGTCCACCCCGTCTTCTGTAAAGGTCGAGTCGCCGCTGTCCTTCCACACCGCGTTCGTGATGCCGTTCGGGTCGGGGGTGTACTCGATCAGGCCGTCGCCGTCCGGGTCGCCCAGGGTGGTGAGCCACTCCAGCGCGGCCTCCCAGTTCGGGCGCAGCTCACGGGCGAGGTCGGGCCGTTTCTGGCTGAGTTCGCCCACCAGCCACACGAAGAGGGGCGTGGCGTCGGCGGTCGCGTAGTAGGGGCGGTGCGGCGTGCGGCCCAGCCGGGTGAGTTCGCCCACCCGCTGCTCGTGCATGATCTTGCCGGGCTCCTCCAGCGTCACGGGGTCGTGTTTCCTCCCCTGCTGCGCGGCCAGGAAGCGGGCGACCGTCACGGCGAGGTCGGGGTGCTGCTCGTGCACGAGGAGGGCGATGATCAGGCTGTCGCGTCCGAAGGGGGCCACGAACCACGGCAGGCCCGCCGCCGGGAAGGGGCCGAAGTCGGTGTGGAAGCTCAGGCTGCGGAGGTCCTGCACGCTTCGTTCCACGATCTGCGCGTCGAGAGGGTTGGGCAGCGTGACGGGCGGGCGCAGGGCCGCGTACTCGCGGGCAAGGGCCTCTGGGTCGCCGGGGGTGGGCTCCTCGTCTCCCTGAAGGGGGAAGACGCTGACCTGAATGTCCGTGTTCCCTTCGATCTCCCAGATGAGCGCCTGACCGTCCCAACTTGGGGTGGGGGAGGCCTGCACGAGCGTCCGGCAGCGCAGCCCGTCCCCAGCGGTGTAGCTGAACTCCACGCCGCCGGGTAGGGCGCGCGTCACCACCTCCCGCGGGCCCAACCCTTTAGGCCACCCCCGCACCTCGAACATGTCGAGGAAGTCGGCGCCGAGTTCGAGGGTGAGGCGGTGGGTGCCGGGCTCGTAGAGGGTCACCCGCAGGTGGTCGCGTACCTCGGTCCCGGTGACGGTGAGGTCGCGGGTGATGCCGACGCGCATGGTGTAGCCGACGTTCGCGTTCGCCGCCTGCTCGTGCAGCCAGAAGGGCCAGCGTTCGTGCAGGACGAGGTGTTGCGGGGGCTGGCCGTCCAGCCGCCAGGCGTAGCGGGAGAGAAAGCGGGTGTCGCGGCGGTATAAGCCCCCCTCCTCGCCGACGGCTTGGTAATGGCGGTTGCCGACAAGGTAGAGGTCGTTTTCCTTGAGGACGGTGCGGGTGGTCAGCATGGGGGTCTTTCTGGAGAGGGAAGAGGGGGAAGGTTTACCCCTTGACGGCGCTGTCGGCCCCGGTGTCCACGAAGTAACGCTGGAAGACGACGAACACGATGATGACCGGAATGGCGCTCAGCACCGCGCCCGCCAGGATCAGCCCGTAGTCGCCCTGCCCGCCGTAGGCCTGCCGGAAGCTGGAGAGGCCCACCGTCAGGGTGAAGTTGGTGTTCTCGCGCAGCAGCACCACCGGCCAGAAGAAGTCGTTCCACGCCCCCTGGAACTGGGTGATCGCCAGCGCGATCAGCGCCGGGCCCGCCTGCGGCAGCATCACCCGCCAGAAGGTCGTGAAGGGCCCCGCCCCGTCGATGGAGGCCGATTCCTCCAGCTCGCGCGGCATTCCCTCGAAGAACTGCTTCATCAGGAAGACGCCGCCCGCCGCCACCAGCCCCTGAAGCCACAGGCCCCAGAGGTTGAGCAGCCCCAGGTCCCGCAGCAGCACGTAGTTGCTCACCAGGTTGACCTGCGCGGGCACCATCTGCACGAACAGCACGCCCAGGATGAAGATCAGGCCCTTGCCGGGAAAGTTCAGGCGGGCGAGCGCGTACCCGGCGAGCGAGCAGAACACGATGGCCGCCACGACCCGCAGCAGGGCGTACAGGAAGGAATTGCCCACCCAGCGCAGGAAGAGGCTGCGGCCACTCTGCGGGTCGGTCGTCTCGTTGAAGGCCCGGCGGTAGTTGTTGAAGGTGTACCCCAGGATGCCGGGGGTGACGTTGCGGTACGCGAAGGAGCGGTCGAAGTTCTGCCGGTCGCTGGGCGGCAGCGTGCTCCCCACGATGCTCTGCCCGCGCTGCACGTCCACCTGAAGCGGCGTGCGCTGGATCACCGGGCCCCGCAGGGAGTAGGTGCCGTTCGCCCGCACGAGTTCGACCAGTTGCGTCTCGCTGAGGTCGAACTGACGTTGCTGCGCCTCGGGGGTGTCGAGCGTGACCCTGACCCGCTCGCCATTCGGCAGGAAGGCGGTCAGGTCGGGGTCCGAGGGGCCGATCTTAGCGCGGACGATCTCACCCTGCTGCCGGGTGAGGGGCGGGTAGGTGACGGTCGTGCGGTAGGAGCGGACCTCGCCCGCCCCGCCCGTCTGCACGGTCCTGACCTGCGCGTAGTCGCGGGCCTGCGCCTGCTTGGCGAGCGCGACGAGGCTCTGCGGCTGGTACGGGAAGAGCGAGACGGTGGGCGGGTCTTGTGGCGCATCGGCGGGAGAGCGCACCGACACGTCGAAACTCACCGAGCGGCCCGGCACCAACCCCCCGTTCCAGCCGTCCGCGCCGCCCTGCACGCCCAGGTTGTACGCGGTGGCGATGTAACGCGGCGTGAGCTGCGGGATGATCAAGCGGGGCGGGTACTCGTTGGGGTTGTCCTTGAAGCTGCTGACCGTCCCCAGCAGGAAGGGCCCGACGAAGAACAGGCTCATCACCAGCATGAACAGGTACAGCCAGCCCACCCGCGCCCAGCGGCGCCGCGCCAGCCAGCGGTCCTGCTCCTGGGCCGACCCGAACCGGGCAGGCGGAGACGGAACGGTCGAGGTGGTCATTGCGCCTCCGGGGCCACGAAGAATCTGCGCTGGAGAAAGACCATCAGCAGGATGATCAGTGCCAGGATGATCGCCGCCGCCGCCGCCATGTTCACGGGCGCGGCCCCCGACTTGAAGGTGTTGGTGTACACGTAATACGCCAGCGTGATCAGCGTCTCCTGGGGCGCCGCGCTCCCGATCACCGCCACCTGGTCGAACATCTGCATGGTCCCGATCAGGCTGATGGTCACCACGTAAAAGGTCACCGGGCGCAGCATAGGGACCGTCACCCGCAGCAGCTTCTGGGCGGGCGTCGCCCCGTCGATGTCGGCGGCCTCGTACAGCGCGGCGGGGATGTTCTGGAGACCCGCCAGGAAAAACAGCATGAGCGTCGGAATGGTCGTGAAGGTGTTCATGATGACGACGACGAGGAGCGGCATACTCAGCACCCGCACGCCCCCGATGCTGAGCCACGAGTCCGAGAAGTACTGGAAGTCGTAGGGCTGCACGTCGCGGGCCCCGACGACGCCCAGCACGTTCAGGCCCAGGGTGACGGCCAGGGCGATCAGCGCGCTCATCGCCGCCAGCGCCGGGTCAAACCACTTCGCGGGCAGCTTGCGCGACCGCTCGAACAGCACCTGCGCGACCTGCACGGCGATCATCACGCCCAGGAAGGTCAGGATCAGCGGCAGGTACGTCAGCCACTGGGTGATCAGGTAATTGACCACGCCGCGCCGCTGAAACAGCCACAGGAAGATCAGGGTGATGACCACCGAACTCGTGATGCTGGGCATGTACCACGCCGAACGGAAGAACGACTGCCCCTTGATCTTGTTGTTCAGGGCCACGGCCATCAGGAGCGAGCCGACCGTTTGCAGCACCGTCACCAGGATGGAGAACACCAGCGTGTTCGCCAGCGCCCGCTGGAAGAGCGAGTCGCCCAGCACGTCCAGGTACGGTTTTATGCCAATCACTCGGGCGTCGTTGAACAGGTTGAAGTCGGTGAAGGAGTAATAGATCGCCCGGGCGAAGGCGTAGAAGAAGAACACCAGGATGGTGATCAGAAACGGCGCCAGGAACAGGAACGCGGTGGCGGTCTGACCTTTTCGGAACATGGGAGGCCTCCCCGGCCGGAATGCAGGCGGGGTCGGGAGAACGCACGGCCTCCTCCCGACCCCGCGGACTTCGGGGCCTTACCGGCTCTGGAGGGTCGCCATGTCCTGCTGCGCCTTCTTCAGCGCGTTGGCGGCACTCTGCTGACCGCTGAGCGCGGCGGCCAGCGCGGCGTTGATGGGCTTGGCCCAGTCCGGCCCCTTGGGCCCGAAGGTGTAGGGGGCGACGTTGCCGTCCGACGCGCCCGCGAAGACGGCGGCGGCGTTCTGGGCCTCCGGGGTGGTCTTCTTGAAGAAGGGGTTGTTCGCCAGGGCGGTGCGGCTGGGGATGGCGATGCCCTGATCCAGCACGTACTGCTGCACCTGCGGGCCCGTCAGGATGTTCAGGACCTTGAGGGCGTTGGCCCGGTTCTTGGAGTTGGCATTCACCGCCCAGCCGACCGTGTAGATGAAGTTGCCGCGCTTGCCGGTGCGGTCGGCCTTGGGCATCAGCGCCGTGCCGTACTTCAGGTTGGGGGCGTTGTCCTTGAGGAAGCCGGTGATCCAGTTGCCCTCGATGGCGACGGCGACCTTGCCGGTGGCGAGGCAGCCGCCCGACCAGTCCTGCGAAATCTCGCTGGGCTGGATGCCCACCTTGTCCTTCGTCAGGCCGGTGTACCAGTTGAAGGCCGCCTGGAAGGCCGGGTCGAGCAGGTTGGTCTTGCCGTTCGCGCCGAACTGCTTCCAGCCCGCGCCGATGGCAAAGGCCCCCATCCGCGCGTAGTCGGGCGCGAGGCAGATGCCGTAGTAGTCGCTGCCCAGCGCCTTTTTCAGGTTGGTGAGCTTGGTGGTGAGGCTGCTCCAGGTGTCGTTGTTGTTGGGATACGCAACCTTGGCCTCGTCGAAGAGGTCCTTGTTGTACACCAGCGTCAGGGTGTTGAAGTCCTTGGGGATGGCGTAGACCTTCCCGTCCCGGGTGAAGGCGTTGGTCAGGCTCCTGACGAAAGGAGCGGTGCTCACCTGGCCGGTCAGGGGCAACACCTTGCCGGTGGCGATGTAGGTGTCGAGCGTCTCCCCCGGCAGGTAGAACAGGTCGCCCGCCGAGCCGGAGGCCAGCAGCGTGGTCAGGCCCTGGTTGTAGTCGCCCTGGAGGGCCTGGTACGTCACGGTGACGCCCCTGAGCTGGGGCCGGACGTAGCGGTTGATCATCTCCGGGTAGATGGTGTTGTCCTGCCCCGCGTACCCGTTGATCTTGATGGTGCTCTGGGCGGCGGCGCTGGACGCGAGGACGGCGAGGCTGACGAGCAGGGCGTGTTTCATACTTCTCCTCCGGAAAGGGGCGCGCGTGCCACAGGGGCGACGGTCGCGCCGGGGGTCAGGTGAACGGGGATGAATTCGCCACGGGGGGGAAGCCCCGAGATGGCCTCGCCGACGAGTTGGAGAGCGGTCGAAGCGATGAGCGGGATGTTCTGCGCCACGGTGGTCAGCCGGATGTTGAGCGGCACCTCCGGCAGTCCGTCGAAGCCCACCACGGAAACGTCTTCCGGCACGCGCACGCCCAGGTCCTCCAGGGCGGCGATGGCCCCGATGGCGCTCTCGTCGCTCTGGGCGAAGAGGCCGGTGAAGCGCGCGCCGTCCTCCCAGGCCCGGCGGACGGCCCGGTAACCGCCGAGGACGGTGAAGTCGCTCGGCAGCGACCCGACCCGCGCCCCCGCCCCCCGTGCCGTCCCCACGAAGCCCCGCCCCCGGTCCTGGGCCACCTGGCTGGTTCCTTCGCCCAGGTACATCAGGTCGCGGTGCCCGGCCTCCAGCAGGTGCCGCGCCGCGAGGGCCCCGCCCTCCTCGTCGTGGGGGGCGACCCAGAAGAAGTCGGGGTGGTGACCGATCAGGACGGAGGGCACGCCCGCCCGCCGCAGGAAGTCGAGCCGCCGGTCCTCGTCCTGCTGCGCGTGCATCACCAGGACCGCCGTGGGCAGGTGGGGCAGGTTCCACACCTCGGTCCGCAGCCCTACGAGCTGCACGCCTTGCAGGGCGGTGTGGCTCTCCAGCGCCTCACGGAACAGGATGTAGTACGGGTGGAGCATCGGGTCGTCGCGGTCCAGCAGCAGCCCCAGCGTCTGCCCCTTGCGCCAGCTCAGGTGCCGGGCGGCGGGGTCGGGGCTGTACCCCATCCGCTGCATGACCTCCTGCACCCGCTCGCGCGTGCCCGCCGCGACGGTGCGGTGCCCGTTGAGCACGCGGCTCACCGTGCCCTTGCTCACGCCCGCCGCAACAGCGATGTCGTTGATGGTGGGGCGCGGGAGCAGATCGGTCACTGGGAACACCTCATCGGGAGTCGGCCCTTCTGTAACCGGTTACAAACTCATCAGACCAAAACCAAGGCACCAAGGGCTGCCCCAGCAAAGGTTTTGTAATCGGTTACAAGCCTATTCTGCACCTCTGCCCGGAGTTGTCAAGACGTCTTGGTGCGTGAGGGCTTGCCTCTTCCGGTCCTCGTCAGGCGCTCCTCTCAACCCTCCCCCGGGCCCTCGGCGAGGAGGCGGAAGGAGCCCTCCAAGGTCGCCGAACTGTCCTCGCCGACCCAGACGAGGAACTCGCCCGGCTCCAGCACGGGGGTTCCCGTCTCGTCGTAGAAGCTCAGGTCGTCTGCCATCAGGGTGAAGGCCACCTGCCGACAGGCGTCGGGCTCCAGCGCGACCCGCTCGAACCCTCTCAGCTCCCGGACGGGACGGGTGCGGCTGGCGACCACATCCCGCAGGTAGAGCTGGGCTACCGTCTCACCCGCCAGCTCGCCCACGTTCTTCACCGCGACGGTGACGCGGACGGGCTGCCCCAGGGGAACCTCGGTGTCCACCCGCAGGTCGGAATAGGCGAAGCGTGTGTAACTCAGCCCGAAGCCGAAGGGGAAGAGGGGCGAGTCCAACTCGTCGCTCAGCCGGTAGGCCTGCGGGAAGGTCGCCAGGGGCCTTCCCGTCGGTTTGAAGTTGTAGTGAGCCGGAAGCTGCCCGGTCTGGCGCGGGAGGCTGGCCGGGAGGTGCCCGCTGGGGTTGACCAAGCCGTACAGAATTTCGGCCACGGCCTCACCGCCGCAGACGCCCGGATGCCAGGCGAGCAGCACCGCCTCCGAGGCGCGCACGACCCGGGTGAGGACCAGCGGGCGGCCAGAGAAAACGACGGTCACGACCCGAACCCCGAGGGCGTGCAGCGCCTCCAGCGTCTCCGGTTGCCCGGCGGGCAGGTCCAGGCTGGCGACGCTGTGGTCCTCGCCGCTGCGGGTGGGCGTCTCGCCGAGGGCCACGATCACGACATCGGTGTGCCGGGCCCAGTCCAGCGCCTCGTCGATGTTGGCGGTGTGCCAGACCTCGTGCGGGCCGGGGTGGACCTTTCGCACGGCCTCCAGCAGCGTGGGTACGTCCCCCGCCTCGCCGTCGAGGGTCCAGGTGCCGAACAGCTGCTCGCGCCAGGTGGCCGCCACCCCGAACACGCCCACCCGGGTTCCGGCGCCCAGCGGCAGGAGGTCGCCCCGGTTCTGGAGGAGGACCGGGCTGCGGCGGGCGAGGTCCAGCGTCGTGGCGCGGTGCTCGGGGGTGAAGTGCGCGCGGGCCGCCTCGCCCTCGTCCGCGTAGGGCCGCTCGAACAGCCCCAGCCTGAACTTGAGGGTCAGGACACGCCTCACCGCCTCGTCCAGCCTCTCCGGGGGCACCCGTCCGGACCGGATCAGCTCCGGCAGATGCTCCCGGTAGAGCCCACTCACCATATCCACGTCGTTCCCCGCCAGGAACGCCTGCCGGGCGGCCTCCTCCCCGTCCCCGGCGACCCCGTGGCGGGTGAGTTCCAGCACACCCTCCCAGTCGGTGACGAGGACCCCCTCGAAGCCCAGGTCGTCCCGCAGGCTGCGGCGCAGCAGGCCAGGACTTGCCGCGACGGGCAGGCCGTTCAGGTCGCAAAAGGCGCTCATGACGCTCGCCACGCCCGCCCCCACCGCCGCGCGGAAGGGGGGGAGGTGGACGTTTTGCAGGGTGTAGGCGCTGATCTCCAGCGTGTTGTAGTCCCGCCCGCCCTCGACCGCGCCGTAGCCGACGAAGTGCTTGGCGCAGGCGGCCACGTGCTCCCCGTCGCCGAGGTCGTCTCCCTGGTAGCCGCGCACGGCGGCCTTGGCGAGACGGGCGGCCAGGTACGGGTCCTCGCCGAAGCCTTCCGCGATCCGGCCCCAGCGCCCGTCGCGGGCGATGTCGAGCATGGGGGTGAAGACCCAGGTGATTCCGTCCGCCCGCGCCTCCCGCGCCGCGACCTCCGCGCAGCGCCGGACGTGTTCGGGGGACCAACTGGCGGCCTGCCCCAGTGGGATGGGTGCAACCGTCCGGTGCCCGTGAATCACGTCCCGGGCGAACAGCAGGGGGATACCCAGGCGCGACTCCTTGACGGCGACTTGTTGCAGCCGGTTTAAGGCCTGCGCCCGCACCTGCTCCTGGCGGTCGTTGCCCGCGGTGGCGCTGCTGGCGACGATAGCACTTCCCACCCGGCCCAGGCGGATGTCGTCGGCGTCCGCGTCCCCCAGGTTGTGACCCTGGTGGAGTTGCCCGACCTTCTCCTCCAGGGTCATCCGGGCGAGCAGGGCCTCGACCCGCCCCGCCACCGTCCGTAAGGTCCGCCCGTCTGCCCCCAGGTTCTCGTCTCGTTCTCCACGTTCTGCCATAACCGGGCCCATTCTGGTCGAACGGGGCGGGGAACCTCGCGGGCGAGCCCGGTTCCACCGACTCATCCCTCGGGCCGGACCTCCTTCCCACCCCCGGCGGCGGTAGATTGAAGCCACATGAACGCAGCCGAAACGCGCGCCCTGCTCGCGGCGCTGAGAACAGCCCTGGCCGGGGGTCGGGAGGCCGCCCTCGCCACCATCGTCGGGGTGCGGGGCAGCGCCTACCGCCGCGAGGGCACCCGGATGCTCGTCCTCGACGACGGGGCGCAGGTCTGTATGCTCTCCGGCGGCTGCCTGGAGGCCGAGGTGGTGGAGGTCGCGCTGGAAGTTATCCGCACCGGCCAGCCCGCCCTCACCCACTACGACCTCTCGGAGGACGCGACCTGGGGCCTGGGCATCGGCTGCGGGGGCAGCGTGGACGTGCGGGTCGAGCGGGTGGACGCGGAAGACCCCGTGACCGCCGCCTGGCTCCGGGCGCTAGAGGAGGGCCGCGCCGCCGCCCTCGCGGTGCCGCTGGCGGGGGAGGGGAGGATCCTCGTCACCCCGGACGGGGCAGAGGTGGGCCGCCTGCCCGACCCCTCCCTCCACGCCTTCGCCGTGTCCGCCGCTCGCGAGCGGCTGGGCCTGCGCGAGCCACGCGCGGTGACCCTCGTGGCCCCGGACAGCACCCCCGTCTTCCTCGACGTGAGCGTGCCGCCGCCCGAACTCGTGATCTACGGGGCGGGCCACGACGCGATCCCGCTCGCCGCGCAGGCGCACGCGCTGGGGTACACCGTCCACGTGATCGACCCGCGCCCCGCGTACCTGACGCCGGGCCGCTTCCCGGGGGCGACGCTGCATTCCCTCGCCCCCGAGGAGCTGTCCGCCTTCACGCCCGGCGAGCGGGCCCACCTCATCGTGATGAACCACCACCTCGACCGCGACCGGGTGTGCCTCGCCCACGCGCTGCGCTCGTGCGCCCCCTACGTCGGCATCCTGGGCCCCCGCTCGCGCGCCGAGGACCTGCTGCGCGCGCTGGAAGCGGAGGGCGTCACCTTCACGCCCGGGGAACTCGCCCGCCTGCGCTCCCCGATTGGCCTGCGCCTGGGGGCCGAGGCGCCCGAGGAGGTCGCCCTGAGCGTCCTCGGGGAGCTGATGGCGTGGCGGCGTGGATACGACGGCGGCTTCCTGAGCGGGCACGCGGGGCGCATCCACGACTCGGGCACCCACGCCCCCGCCCCGGCGCACCTGGGGGCGTCCGTTCACACAGGGACGGATTGACGGAGCCGGAAAGGTCCCGAGCCTCCCGTCTCGCCCCGCCGCCGTCCTATCTTGAGAGCATGGCCCGCCGACCCCCGCCCGCGTCACGCCTCGCCCGGCCCCTGTGGGTGGCGCTGGGCTTTGTGCTGATGGGGTTGGGCGTCCTGGGGCTGATCCTGCCGGGCCTGCCCGGGACGGTGTGGTTCATCCTCGCGGCGGCCTGCTTCGCGCGGGGCAATCCCAAATGGGAGGCGTGGCTGCTCTCGCGGCCCGTGGTCGGCGAACTCGTGCGCGACTACCGGGCGGGGCGCGGAATGCCGCTGCGGGCGAAGTGGATCGCCTGCACCTGCATCGCGGTGGCGGTGGGATTCAGCCTGCCGCGCATTCCAGTGCTCGCCGGACAGGTCGCGTGGGTGCTCGTGGGCGCGGCGGGCGTCCTCTTCCTCACCCTGCGCGTGCCGACGCGCCGACCTTGAGGGGCACGGCCTCCCTGCTGGGGCTCGCCGCCGCGCTTGGGTTGGGGGCCCTCTTGACCCACGCCCGCATCCGGCGCAGCGTGGAGCGCTATCCGCCGCGCGGGCGCGTGCTCGACCTCCCCGATGGCCCCACCCACGTGATCGAGGGAGGTGACCCCACCGCGCCGCCCACCGTCCTGATCCACGGGAGCGACGGGGTGGCCCTCGACTGGCCCGTCTCGCCACTGTGGGACGAACTCGGCCCTCACGCGCGGCTGATCGCCCCCGACCGACCCGGCCACGGCCACACGCCCGTCCCCGTCGGCTCGCCCGTCACGGTGGAGGTCAACGTCCGGCGGCTCTCCCAGCTCCTGGACGCCCTGGAGGTGCGCGGGCCCGTCACCCTGCTCGGGCACTCCTACGGGGCGGCGGTGGCGCTCGCCTTCGCCGCCGCCTACCCGGAGCGGGTGCGCTCCCTCGTGCTGTTCTCGCCCACCGCCTTCCCGGTGCGCGGCCTGACCCGGCCCCTGGCGTACGTGCCGCTCGTGCCCGGGCTGGAGACGCTGCTGACCCGGGTGTTCCTGCTGCCGCTGGGCCGCCTCGTCGCCCGGGTGGAGGGGACGCGCGCCTTCCACCCCCACCCCATCCCGCCCACCTGGCACGCGATGATGCTCGCCTTCTCCCGGCGCCGGGCGCAGGTCCACGCCCTCGCCTGGGAAAACCGCACCTTCGCCCGGGAGCTCACCCGGCTCGTCCCGGCGTATGCCCGGCTGGACGTACCCACGACGGTCATCGCGGGAGCCCACGACCGCCTCACGCCCGCGGGGCTCCACGCCGTGCCCCTCGCCCGCGCCCTGCCCCGGGCGACCCTGCGGGTCCTGGGCGACGGCGGGCACCAGCTCCACTGGACCCACCCGGAGGAGATCGCCCGCGCCGTGCTGGACACCGCTGAGCGCTGAGAGGACGGGACCGTCCCCTTCGTCTCCTGCCTTCCTTTGGGGCCCTTCCCCCGGCACTAGACTCGGCGCATGTTGGAAGGCGTTCTGAACCGTCTGGGCGAGTACGGCAACCCGCTGCCGCGCTTTGCGGCGCCGCGTTGCCTGCTCGAACGTCAGGCGGTCGGCGGCTGCGACGCCTGCCACACCACCTGCCCCCACGGCGCGATTCAGCTCGGCCCCCTGGGTGACAGCATCCAGATCGACCCCGCCCTGTGCACGGGCTGCGGCCTGTGCGTGCAGGTCTGCCCCTCGGGCGCCCTGGAGTACGACCTCACGCCCACCCTCCAGACCGTGCGCGACGCGGGCCAGGGCGGGGAGGCCACCCTCACCTGCTCCCAGAGCGGGGCGGGCGGTCCCACCCTACCCTGCCTGGGCCGCGTGACCCCCGCCGTGGTCGCCGCCGCCGGGGCCTGGGGCACGCCCCTGACCCTGATTCACGGCGAGTGCGGGGCCTGCCCGGTCGGTGCCCCCGACGTGCCGGGGCGGGTGGGCCGCGTGGTCGAGGAGGCCAATCACCTGCGGGGGGCGACCGGGCAGCCCACCGAGGCCACCGTGCGCCCCGCCACCCCGGAGGACCAGGGCCGGGCCGTGCGCGTCTCGCGCCGCGGAGCCTTCGCCACCCTCCTGCGCGTGGGGCGGCAGCAGGTCGCCCAGGCCATTCCCGAGCGTCCCCTCCCCTTCGTGGACTGGAGCGTCCCGGGGGAGCGCACCCCCGAGGAGTGGCGGTGGCGCGCCCGGTCCCTCCAGCCCGCCCCGGCCCCCGACGCGGGCGTCTTCTGGCCCGCGCCCCTGGTGGACGACTCCTGCATCGACTGCCCGGTGTGCTCCAACGTCTGCCCCACCGAGGCGATCACCCGCGAGCTGAAGCCGGAAGGCGGCGTGCGGCTCCTCCTCAACCTCTCCGCCTGCACGGGCTGCATGGCCTGCGTGCGCTCCTGCCCGCCGGATGCGATGCACCCGCAGGAAGAATGGCTCCCCGCCGCCTTCCACGCGCCGATCCTGATTCGGGAGAGCGACTCGGTGATGTAGGCGGTGGGTGAGGAGAGATGAGGCTTGGGGCGTGGAGGGCACTGAGGAGCGGTTGCGTTACCCCCTCTGCTGCGCAGCTCTACAAATCCCAGCCTCCCCCTTCAAGGGGAGGAGCAAAGGGCGCGAGAGCTCTTGCTTTTAAAACGTCTATTTGGACGCCCCTTGAGTGCCGGTGACTGAACGCCCCAGGCCCACGGCCCCGCCTTGCTCGCGCAGCGAGACGGTGGGCACGCCGATGGGATGCGACAAGATCACACCTTGCGTTCAGACGGACCCGACCACCCGCGCCGTCCGTGTGCCCTTGCCCAGCGCCGCGCCGCTCCCCCTGCCCCCTCAGGGGGTAGGGGGCAGGGGGGTGGGGGTAAACCGTCGCAAGACACCCTGCCCCCCTCCACCCCCACCCCGACCGTAACCCCTCTCCCCACCCACCTTTTCCCAAGCGCCCTACACTGAGCCACGTGTTCCCCGCCCGCTCCCCCTACGCCCGCCTGGAGGCGTTCCTGCGGGACATCCTGGGCGGCGGAGCGGCCCTGCTCCACGAGGAGAAGGAAGCCCCCCCCCGCACCCTGAGCACGGCGGACCTCGGCTGGTCCGAGGCCGTCTCCCGCGGCTTCGGCTTCCCCGAGGTCTTCAGCCACCAGGCCGAGACCTACCGCCTGATGCAAGGCGGCGAGCACGTCATCGTGACCACCCCGACCGCCAGCGGCAAGACGGGCGCCTTCTTCCCGGCGGTCTTCGAGCGGTTGGAACGCGACCCCCGCGCGACCGCCCTCTTCGTCTACCCCCTCGTCGCCCTCGGCCAGGACCAGCGCGACAAGCTCGCTGCGTTCCAGGCAAGTGGCGGCTTCGACTGGGAGATCGGCGCCTTTCAGAGCGCGGCCCAGCCGAACGAGGTCTTCCGACCCGGCGTGCGGATGGTGACCGCCACCCCCGACAAGCTCCACTGGTCGCTGACCCAGCCCCGCGTGCGCGAGTTCCTGTCCCGCCTGTCCTTCATCGTGCTCGACGAGGCGCACACCTACCGGGGCGGCTTCGGCAGCGAGGTCGCCGGGATGCTGCGGCGCCTCCTCGACCTCGCGCGGGCGCTGGGCGCAAATCCCCAGGTCGTCCTGTCCACCGCCACCATCGGCAACCCCGCCGAGTTCGCCCGGGAGCTGGTCGGGGTGGACGCCGTGCAGGTCAGCGAGTCGGGCGCGGCGCGGCACGGCAAACGCTACTACCTCGCCGACCACCGGGGGCAGCCCCGCCGCTTCTGGGATGCGGTCGTGAGCGCGAGCGTGACCCACCGCCTCAAGGTCCTCGCCTTCTTCCGGGGCCGCTCGCGGGCCGCCCGCCTGTATTCCACCTACCGCGCCCAGCCCCTCTACCAGAGGCACACCCACCTCTATATGGCCGGGACCTCCGACCGCGAGGGTCGCCTCACCGAGTTCCGCCGCGCGTCGAGCGGGGTGATGTTCGCCACCAATGCCCTGGAGGCCGGGGTGGACATCGGCGACCTGGAGGTCGTGATCATCGACGGCTACCCCGGCTCGCGCATGGCCTTCCGGCAGATGGCGGGCCGGGCCGGACGGGTGGCGCCGGGCCTGGTCCTCTACCTTCCCGCGCTGAACGAGCAGGGCGTGCCGCAGCCCGTGGATGCCTTCTACTCCAACGCCGGGAACTTCCGCGAACTCGTGACCGGCCCCATCGAGAAGGCGGTCGTGGAGGCGAACAACCCCTACCTCTCGCCCCGGCACCAGGGACGCGCGAACGAGGAGTTCAAGGCGGCGGGGCTCCCCGCTGAAGTCGCGCCCAGCCCCAAATACTGGAACCTGCGCGGCGAGGGGAGCGCCAAATTTGCCGTCGTGGAGGAGGCGGACTGGGAACTCAAGGGCCCGCGCGCCCTCGACACGCCGCTGGAATCGCCCAGCCAGCACTACGCGCTGACCGAGAAGCACGAGGGAGCGGTCTTCACCCTCGACGGGCAGGGGTACAAGGTCACCCGCTGGCAGGAGCACCCGGCGGGGACGGCGATCCTCGCCCAGCGCTTCGACGCGGCCAACCTCTTCACGCGCGGGCTGTACTCCATCGAGGTCAGCCCGACCCGCATGGGCGAGTGGGTGCGGCGCGGGGCGCTGGCCTACCGCCACGGGGAGGTGACGATCCGCCGCCGCTACACCGGCTACATGATGATGCGCCAGGTCTTCGAGCGCGTCTGCACCGGCTGTGACCGCGAACCCGACCCCACCGAGCGGGTGTGCCGCGCCTGCGGGAGCCGCATCCAGGACCGGATGCAGGACCACAAGCTCTCCGAGCACCTGTACGACGAGCCCCTCGAACTCCCCCCCTTCCGCACCTCTGCGCTGGAGGTCGGGGTGGACGCGCGGGCGACCGAGCATCCGACGGCGGTCGCGCACACCCTGAAACACCTGTTGCAAAAGGTCACCCCCGAGCGCGTCGCCTGCGACGAGAACGATCTCGCCGGGGCCTTCCGGACGGACCGGGACAACTACTTTTTCCTGTACGACGACTGGCTGGGCGGCCTGGGGGTGTCGCGCCGCGCCTTCGAGAATCTGGACGACCTCCTCGCTCGCGCGCTCGACCTCACTGCGAAGACGTGCTGCAAGGAGACGCACGGCTGTTACGAGTGCATCGCGGTGAGCCGCTGCTACGCCCCCTTTTTGAGCAGCGGCGAGCGTCGCCCCACCGACAAGCACGCCACCCGCGCCTTCCTGCAAGACCTCCTGGGGGTGCAGCCCGCCGCCGAGCCCGAGCCGGACGCCGCCACCCTTCCCGAGGTCCCCGCCCTGCCCCCCTCCTGGCCGCTCCAGGCGCGCGAACTCCTTGACCTCCAGGGCCTCTCGCTCCCCGAGGTCAGCGCCCGCCTCGGCATCCCCAGCCGTGAGCTTCAGCGGGCGGTGAGCACCACCGAGCCTCTGCGGGTGCGCCACGCCAAGTTCGGCGAGGGCGTCTTGCTCCAGGGGTTCGGGCAGGGCGAGCGGCGGGAGGTGCTGATCTATTTTCCCGGTGTCGGGCAAAAACGCCTGCTGCTCCAGTACGCGGGACTGACGGTGATCGAGAAGCCGTCTGTGGTGGCGGCGCGCGGCGGTTGACCCCCTCACGCGGGCGCGTCTATACTCCACTGCGCCCGCCCGGCGGGTGAAGCGTTGGGGCATTGTGTAATGGCAGCACAGCAGTCTTTGGAACTGTTAGTCAAGGTTCGAATCCTTGTGCCCCAGCCAGCGAAGGCAGGAAGAGAGGCGGAGTCCACCCCGGATTCCGCCGCCTTCTTTTTCGGTGAGACGCGCCGCTGAGCCACATGAACATCACGTCAGCCGTCCTCACCTTGAGTCAGGCGGGCTTCACCCGGAGTCAGGCGGGCGGGACTACGGTGGGGTCAGCCAGGCCACCGAGAATCCCGCGCAGGACGCTTCCGGCGCAGCGGTGGCCTCGACCGGAGGAATGCCATGAAGAAGCCCGCCATCCTGACCACTCTGACCGCCGCCCTGCTTCTTCCCCTTGCCGCCCCTGCCCAGGCCACGCCCCGGCTGAGTGCCCAGAGCATCATCGTGAACCCGGTCCAGACGAACCTCTCGGCGCAGGTGTGGGTGGACCGCGACCCCAGCGGTCTCCAGACCCCGAACTACCGGGTGGGCGAGCGCATCCGCCTCTACACCCAGGTCAACGAGGACGCCTACGTCTACCTCTTCAACGTGAACCCCGACGGCAGCGTCGATCAGATTCTGCCCAACCGCCTGAGCGGCACCAACTTCGTGCGCCGGGGCGAAATCCGCGCCTTCCCGGCGGCGGGAGACAACTTCACCTTCGACGTGGCGGGCCCCTACGGGCTGAACAAGGTCCTCGTCGTCGCCAGCCGCCGCGCGCTGAACCTCTCGGAGATCAGCTCCTTCCAGGCGGGGCAACCCTTCGCCACCGTCAAGCCCACCGCCAACTCCCCCCAGCGCCTCGCCCAGGCCCTGAGTATCGTCGTCAACCCGGTCACGCCCACGCCGACCCAGCCCGCCATCTCCCAGCAGGACTGGGTGAGCGACACGGCGTCCTACAACGTGGCGTACTGAGGGAAGTGGTGAGTGGTCCGTGGGACCGCACCGCTGAACAACAGGAATGAGGGGGACGTGGCCGATGCTGCGTCCCCTCGTCCCTTTGTGCGTCCCCTACCGCCCCCGCGTCAACACGTAGTACGCCCGCTCCCCCTGCCGCGCGAGGTCGGTCACGGCATATCCACCTCCCAGATAGCCGCCCAGCACGTCGCGCAGGGCGTGTCTCCAGGCGAGGCGTGCAGCTTCGGGCAGGGTGTCCGCCCGTGTGGGCACCTCCGCGAGGAGACGCGGCCCGGCCAGGTCGAGGCGGGGGCGTCCTGGTCCCTCTCCCTGCGCTTCCAGCACCACCTCACCGTCCGGAGGGGGAGCCGGGCGTTCCATGTGCGGCCTCGTCAGGTCCCACTCGATCATCAGACGGTCGGCGGGAAAGGCGGCCCTGCGATCCTCCCCGAGGGCGTACCAGCCCGGGTGGTAGCTCACGGCCCGCGCGCCCAGCTTTCCCAGGTTGAGGCGGGCGTTGCGGGTCACCAGGGGGTCGAAGGTCCAGGTCATCCGCGTGAGGCCCTGCGCGAGCGCCCGTTCCCGCTGCGCGAGCTTGAGGGCAACGGCGGCCCCGCCCCCCCGCCACTCCGGCGAGACGGCGAGGAGGTGCGAGTGGTGCCAGAGCTGCCCGCCCTTCAGGGCCGGAAAGCCGTAGGCGAGGCCGAAGGGGGAAGCCGCGGCGCCCGCCTCATCATCTGCGGGATAGGCCGCCAGCACGACCGCGCCCGTGTGGGCCCCGATGCGGAGCATGGTGGCGGGCAGCACCTCGCGGTCGGCGTACCCCCAGGCCCGCACCTGCACGTCCTCCAGCGCCCGCATCTCCCAGGGGTCGGTCACGTCCCGGACGACGAAGGCACGCCCGGCCGGGGAGATGGGTCCCGTCAAGCCTGAAACTCCTCGTCGAGCTCGGAGACCTGCGCGATGAATTCCCGGTTGAGCGTCACGCCGATGCCGGGACCCTGCGGCACGGGCATCAGGCCATTCACCGCCTCCAGAGGCTCGTTGATCACGTCCGTCTCCCAGTAGCGGCTGGCGCTGCTCGTGTCCCCCGGCAGGGCGAAGTTCGGCAGGGTCGAGAGGTGGACGTTGTGCGCCCGGCCCACGCCGCTTTCCAGCATCCCCCCGCACCACACGGGCGCCCCGAAGGCCTGCGCCACGTCGTGGACCCGCCGCGCCTCCGCGTGCCCGCCGACGCGCGCAACCTTGAGGTTGATGACCCGCCCCGCCCCCAGGGCCAGCCCCTTGCGGGCGTCCTGCGCGCTCGTCACGCTCTCGTCGAGGCACAGCGGCGTGCGCAGGCGGCGCTGCAACTCCGCGTGGTCCACGAGGTCGTCCCAGGCGAGCGGCTGCTCGATGTACGTCAGGTCGAAAGCGTCCAGCGCCGCGAGCCGCCCGGAGTCCGCCAGCGTGTAGGCGCTGTTGGCGTCCACGGTGAGGCGGATGTCGGGAAAGGCCTCCCGCGCGGCACGGACGGGCTGCACGTCCCAGCCCGGCTTGATCTTGAGCTTGATGCGGCGGTAGCCCTGCTCCACGTGCCGCCCCACCACCTCCACCGTGGCGGCCTCGTCCGCCTGGATGCCGAGGCTCACGCCCACCTCGACCTCGGTCTTGCGCCCGCCCAGCAGCGTTCCCAGCGGCACGCCGAGGGTCCGCGCCCACAGGTCCCACGCGGCCATCTCCACCATCGCGCGGGCCATGCGATTGCCCCGGAACGAGCCCAGCGCGGCCTCCACCGCCTCCGGGTTGGCGAAGGTGCGCCCCAGGACGCGCGGCAAGAACACCTCGCGCAGCAGGTGCAGCGCCCCGGCGATAGTCTCCTCGCGGTACATCGGCGCGAACTCCATTGTCCCCTCGGCCAGACCCTGCACCCCGTCCCCATGCAGCACGAGCAGGGGAATGAGCTTCTCCGTCTGCACCCCGAAGCTCGTCTCGAAACGGAACTTCAGCGGCAGGCGCACGAGCAGCAGTTCAGCGGCCTCTATTCGGAACATGACCCCAGTATGCCCAGCCGGACGGCGAAGGGGTCGCGGGCGCACGCTTCGGGAGCCCGGCGAGGGCCGGGGGGAGTTGACAAAGCGGGAGGGGCCCGGTATCTTTTCTGAGCCTCAAGCGAGGCGAGCAGCATGACAGGTGAAGAGATGCGAGAGCAGGGCCACCCGACAGGGTGGTACACGCGGTTTCTCCCCCGAGGAACTCCAGACGTGTGCGGAGCTGCGGCTCCACCAGCCAAGCGCAAGCTTGGAGCAACACTTATCAACAGCCTCGACAGAGGGTGCTGAACGATTTGATGGAGAGTTTGATCCTGGCTCAGGGTGAACGCTGGCGGCGTGCTTAAGACATGCAAGTCGAACGCTCGGCCTTCGGGTCGGGAGTGGCGCACGGGTGAGTAACGCG
>NZ_JAHKSN010000013.1 GCF_018863415.1 Deinococcus aestuarii
CGGCCCGCAGGCAACAGCGGCTCAAGGCGCTTAAACTGCTTCCGGGTCAGGTCACTCGGGTATGTTTTGCGTTTCACACCTCAAAACTGCCGCAGGACCTGACCCTTTTCAAACACCCTCTCAGGGAGCCTACTTCCACCGGGGAGGTATGACGACCTATGCGCGGGCCAGGAGCGACGTCCTTCAGTGGCTCAGGCAGGACACGGGGGCCCACGTCACCACCTTCTTCGACCTCTACGCCCTACCCACCGACTTCCCCCGGCGGGCGGCGGCCACCGGTGCCCCTTCCGGGGCCGCGCGGGCCACGCTGCTGGAAGAGGCCTTCGCCCGCGACATTGGTTCGCCGCTGTTCTTCCCGCACATCCAGCCCCACGAGTTCGAGGCCCTGCTGTTCAGCGACGTGGCGGCCATCGACCGGGCCCTGCAACTCCTCATGCCGGTCTCGAGGCTCTCAAACCTCACCACCATGCTGACCAGTCTCCCCACCCCCGAGGATTTGAACGACAGTCCGTCAACGGCCCCCTCCAAGCGGCTCCTCGGCCTGTACCCGGCCTACGATAAGAGACTGTTCGGGCCGCTCATCGCCGCCGAGATCGGGCTAACTCGAATGCGCCAGGCCTGTCCCCACTTCGGCGCCTGGTTGACCCGCCTGGAATCTCTGAGTTGAAAAGAGCAGGCCGCTGGCGCGGACCGGAGGCTGCAAGTCCGGTGGCGCGCTGGCCACGTTTTGGTCGACATGATCTTCCCCTCTTGGGAGGCCTGCGGGACCGTGCACCTGCACGCCCATCCCGAGTAGAGAACGAAGCGCAGATGATCTTCGGGGGCCAGGGGTTTCAGAACACTTCTCGCCTGCAGGAACTGGTTACAGGGGAAGGACACAGACATGGACCCCACGCCCCCGCAGCCGAGGGCATTCAGGGTTGCTTGAGCGCAGTTGCCCGGGCGAGGAGGGCCCGCGCCCGCCGCCGCCCATCCAGCGAACCCACCCCCGCGAAACCGCCCAGGGCCAGGCCGAAGGGCAGGGCGAGCAGCGGCAACGCCCACGCCCCCGCCACCTTCTGCGCTCCCGCGTAAGCGCCCAGCAGCAGCGCGACCAGACCGACGCCGCCGCCGACACGGGCCGGCCCGAGCAGGGTGTTGGCAAAGCGGTCCACCGCCTCGAGCTGCGCGTCGTACTCCGCGAGGACGTACTCCAACGCCTTGAGATCGAAGGCCTGCAGCTGCTGGGCGACGTGCGCCTCCCGGGCGCTGCGCTCGACGAAAGCGGCGTGGGCCTGGGGGTCCGCGGCGTTCGTCAGGCGCAGATATTCAACCCGGTAGGCGATCAAGCGCGCCACGAAGAGGAGCACCACCGCGGCGGCCACGAGACCGACCGTGAGGTCCGGCACCCGGAGGGTTGCCAGGGCGTAGGTGGCCGCCGTCGTGAGGAGCAGGGCGATGTCGAGCAGCAGGGGGAAGCGCGCCGTGAGACGCCAGACGGGGTGGGGTTGACCGCCACACACCACCGGCGGGCGCGAGGGCGTCAGGAGGGTGTGGATGGCATGCACCTGTGTGAAGACGTCACGGCTCACCCCAGGAACCTAGCCGAACACGGCGCCGGAACGCAGCGAAAGTTGGCGTGTCCGGGGGAGCAGGAGGCGGTCCACTCCGCCCTGGTTCGGGATGAGCCCATGAGGCCGGCAACGCGCTGAATTTGGTGACGCGGCGGGCGAGCTGGGAGGTGGACAGCGGCCTGAACTCCCCAGACTTCACCGTTTGCCGGGTCCTGGTCGAACCATACTGACCGATCACCCTCGAACTCCCCTACCTCGCCTCACAGGCTTGTTGCCCGGGATGTCAGCCGGCCTCCAACCGCATTCACGGCCGGCTCCGTTCCCTTGCACGCCTTCCCCTGATCGGGTCACCCGGTCAAACTCCCCGTCCGTGTTCACCACTTCCGGTGCTCGACACCAGGCGGTCCCCGAGTGATTTTCGCCGGGCATTCCCCCTTCCCGACCCGGCCTGACCGTCCACCCACGTCGCGCAGCGAGGACGTGGCGCACACCCTCGTGACCGACCTGGGCAGTTGGGGTGGTGCCCAACTCGCAACGCCCCCGAGGCCCAACCCCGCCACCTGCCCGTGGCCCGGTTCACGCTGCCCGTCTGGTGCGCTCGGCCGCAGTCGCCCGACGGACCGGTCCCGCTGCTTCGACCCCACCGGGAGGACCCGCATTTATCGCCACCACGTCACGCCAGAACGTGCTGGGCTGGGACCTGTGATCGGCGCTCACCTCGCTCCCCGACGCTATGTGGTCACCACCCCAGCTCTCCTTAGCAGGTCTCCCAGCGGGGGGACGGGCAGAGACGGAAGACCCTGGGAACCCCGGCCTGCGCCAGCCGCATCAACTGACCGGCAGTCCGGACATCCGCTCCAGAGCGGCAGGAAGACGGGGGCAACCCCGGCGACGAAGACCCAGAGGTGGCCTTTCAAACGTCCAGTTGGAGGCGGGAGGAGGGGCCGTCGCCCCAGGTTTTCGAGGTGGCGTTGTCAACCCTCCTGGGCCGCGCCCCCGGCGCCCTACACCGTGACAGGAGATCGGAACGCCTACACCTCCACACCAGGCAGGACCCAGGCGACCCCATGCCACCGGTCCGGACCGTCAGCCAGACGCTCCTGACCACGCCCAGCACCAAAAGTGTTCAACCCCCTTCGCACACCGCCAGGATAGGTACACCCGCCCCTGGTCCGTCCGCTTCCCCGGCAACCTCGGGATGGCCTGCCGAGACCTCGTCAACCTTCCGGGGGACGGCCTGACACCCCACCCTGCCTCAGCGCCGAGAACGACGAGGGGCAGAGCTGACGCACATCATCGGAGCCTTGGCTCTTCGAGACAGAACCTGTCAGATCAACAACCCGGGCGGGGCAGCAGGGCGGTCACGTGTACCCCGGATGACAATATCGCGGAGTGGGACAGGACCGGGCCTGGCCGGTCGGTCCAACAGGAGGAGACCTTCCGGCCCACCGCGTGCCGGGTGCCTGGGTGGGAACAAGCATCGGACACTGGACGCCTGGACCCGAGCGTCGGACCCGGCGAATCGGAGCGCCCGGCTGGACGACACCCGCTGCCGATCACCCCGCTGCCAGACAGGCGGGACAGACCCGACCCGGCGCTTGAACCAAGCGCGATCTCAAACAGTCAGGTTGGTCGGCGCACCTTCGGCAGCGTTGCTGCACTGAGGAGGTCATGCATCCATCACGCCGCCAGATCTGCCATCGCCGGGGCTCCCTCTCGTCCTCGCCCGGGCTCTGGTCACACGGCGACCAATCTCCCTTACAACTTCCGATCTCACCCAGACATGAACCGTGTTCAGGATGTACAGGTGGTCCGCAGCCAATGGTCGGCACTCTTTCCCACGCGTTCCCGCCGCACTTTCAGCGTCGGCCTAGCTTCCACCCTCCACTCCGTTCCGCTTGACGAGCACCCCCCGCAAGTACTCAGCGATTTGATCCATCCTCTTGACCAACTGGGTCTGGTTGGTCTCCAGGGCCTCCATGCGCCTGAGGAGTTCCTGGGCCGATTCCGACGGGATGGGTGCGGTGTACCTGCCCAGCAGCTGCTGGATGGCCTGCTTGAAGGTTCCTGCCTTCCCGCTGGTAAGGAGTGCGTGGGCTTCCCGCATGTGCGTCACTGTCTGGTCATCCATTAGCCGAGGGCGTGCCGTGCCCATCTCCGCGTGATAGATGTTCAGCCTCTTCGAGATGACGCTGGGATCGACGTCGAGTTCGCGAGCAAGTTCGGAGGCAAGCATACCCCAGCATACTCGCCAGACCAGTTTTGTCCAGGACTTGCCAGTGTTCGCGGATTGGCAAGCCACCTGCCCTCACCCGACAACTTTTTGGATTTTGCAAATTTGTCCCCTTGCAAAATCATAATCTGTTCCGGGAAGGAGAACCCTTGCACTCTCCGCCCCCGTCCGCAGCCACACGGCGGCGAGGCGAGGTGGGCACGCACAACGGATGACGATGTGCCATCATGACCCATGTCAGGGGAGCATCCCGCCATCCAGAAGGCCAAGTTGCGCGCCGCGCTCGCCCTCGACCGGACGCTGACGACGGTGCAGCTCGAGCGGCGGGGGCTCTTGCAGGCGGCGACGTGGCTGGGGCTCCCCCAGGTGACCCTGACCTGCCGGACCCGGACCACCCAGCCGCACAGCGACACCGACCTGAGCTTCGTGGCCCTGGACGCCCGGTGGCTCTCGCGGCCCCCCCGCGACCTGATGCACGACGCGGGGCTGGGTGAGGCGCGGCACCGGATAGAGCAGCGGGGCGACATGCCCCCCCGGGCTGTCTGGCAGCACGTGACGCTCGCGGGCCGACAACGCGTTCACCTCCCAGATGCGGAGGTGCTCATCCCACACCCGCAGCGGCAGATGGACTGGGCGGTGGAGTTCGACGCCGGCTACAGTCCCCAGCGCATTGAACGCAAACTGGAAGCCGCCGCCTCTGCCGGATACCGCTGGATGTTTTGGGCCACGTCGGTCCACGACCGCACCACGCGGGTGCTCGGGCAGGCCGAAGACCTACATCACCTGGGCCGACTCCCGGGGCTGGCCGGCATCACGACCATCTTCGTGGACTTCTGGAGCCTGCGGGACCCGTACGTGGGACGGCGCCGCTGCCTCAAACAGATGTCGATTGAATACAGCTTCATCAGGGTCGGGGCAGGATGAGGAGCCTGACCCGGGGGTAGTGCGAGGACACACCGCCGTCATTCGTCCGGGCGCGCTCGACCTCCAGGGCGCGCAGGAAGGTTCGCAACTGGCCTTCCTCGGGCACCGCGAGGATCAGGGGGTGACGCCACGAGTGAATGTCGTTCTCGTGTCGTCGGTAGAGCGTCCGCATCCGGGACAGCCCGATCCCGCCGCCGCCGATGGAGGCGTACAAGCTGGGGTAACCGAGCATCTCCTCGAAGCTCCCCCACTGATCCGCCTTCGGCTCCAGCACCTCGCGCTCGATGCGGTGTCCCCTGACGAAGTAGCTCTCAGTGTCTTTCAGCCTGGCCGCGTAGGCGGGCGGCACCCGCACGACCGTGCGCACGATCTGGCTGGTGGTGCCCGCCTGGTAGCCCACCTTCCCCGAGCGCTTGTACTCGTGCCGGTCCAGGGTGTACCCCTCCGCCTCCAGCAGGGCCAGCGCGTCCAGCTGGTAGGCCCGGTCGGCGACGGCGCTCGGACCGGTGAGGTAGGGGGCGTCCGGCACGATCTGCTGCTCCGCGTTGAGCCCGTGGGCCCGGGGGGTGACCGCCAGCACCGCGCCGTAGGGCGTGTGCACCTCGCGGAGGTAGCCTTCCCGGAGCAGGCGTGACCAGTTGGGTTTGGGGCCGTGCTCGGCGATCACACGCCGGGTCGTCAGGGCGCCCGCCTGCAACACCTTCGCCAACACGGCGTTCTCCAGCTCAAGCGTCCCCATGCTCCCAGGCTAGCCGCGCAGGGGGAGGGACGTCACCCCCGCCGGGGGCGGGGGTCCGGGCGGAGGCGAGCGATGTCCTGCGCCGTGGCCGGACCGAGAGCGGGGCACATCACATGAGGGGCACCGGCGGGTGGAGCAGGCACCGCAACCGACGGGAACGGCCGGGTGCGCAAGGTCTTCGATCAGGGCCAGGTGGCCATTGCGCTGTGCTCGGATACGGGGGCGACCAGCGCTCACCTCCAACACCGAGGCGAGAGCCTGATCGACGACTTGCCCTCGACGCAGGAGACCCCCAAACAGAGGAACGCCCGCATTGACCGGCTGGGGCAGATGAAGCGGGTGGAAGTGCCCCACCTCGTCACCGACACCGCCTCTGACCGCGACAACATGCGGCGCCTCACTCGCAAGCAGGAGCTGGGTTCAATTCTCCAGGGAGAATACGGGGACATGGACGACAACGGCCTCGCCGCTTCCATCCGCCGCGCCCACGCCGAGCGGGAGGGGGACTTGCCCAAGTGGTGGGAAAAGCCGCTGGGCCCGGCCATTCACGAGGACGCCCGGCAGGAGGCTCAGCCGGACGTGCCGGCCGATCTGCCCACCTCCCCTGAACACACCGTTCCCGGCGCGGGTGCCAGGGTGAGTGCATGAAGCCTCCCCGAGAGCGGCCCCTGAGACTCGTCCTGATGGTCCGGCGCGACGGCGTGCGGCAGGGCTACCACGTCGCCGAGCGGGACCAGGAGCCGGAGGTGAGTCTGGGCCTCGACCGGCTGCCCGCCAGCGGGACCGTGCCCCATGACCGCCTGCTGCGCTACGCCTCGCCGCGCGCCGTGGTGAACGCGGTGACCCACGAGCTGCACCGCCGTCATCCGCTGCCGGGCTCGGTCCGGCTGCGCTACCTGCACACCGAGCGCAAGCTCGAACGCTACGCCCGCGAGCACGGCCTGAGCGCGGTGCAGGCAGAGGCTTTGACCCTGACCCGCTCGGCATTCACTGGGCGGGAGATTTTAATTCTGCCGCTGCTCTGGCATGACCTGGCGAGCGAGTTCATGGACGTCCGCGCCAGAGGAGCGCGCACCCTCGCGCACGAACACTGGCACGCCCTCAAGGGGTACGTGGGCGGGGAATTTCACCCGCTGGAGGAGGGCGGTGCGGACCTGTACGGGGAGCGGGCCACGCGCGATCTGCTGTTGGGCGTCCCGCCTATTCCGACGGCCTACCCCGAGGCCATGCGGGCGGTGCTCGCGTTGGAAGACCGCTTCGGGGCGGTGTGGTTGCTGGAGAGCCGGCGCGCGCGCGACCAGCACGCCTACCTGAGAGCGGCGCTGCATACCTTGAACGTGGACCCGGTGGTCCGGCAGGAGGTCTTGTCGTACACTGCTTTTCGAGAGCAGTCAAGTTTCCGGCAAGGAATCGAAGACTTGCTCGCCCGTGAAAGGCGGTGACGTATGCCCACCCTCGCCCCCCAACCTCAGCCCAGCACCGAGTACCGCGAGCCGCCCGTTGTCGCGCGGCTGCGCGCCCTCTTCGCGTCGGGGGCGAGCGATGACGAGCTGCGCACCGCGCTGTACGAGGCCCGGGACGCGCAGATGAGCCCTTACGACCGCGCCATGTCGGGCGAGCTGATGGGTGAAGTCGCCAAGTACCTCGTGTTCAACGGGCGCGCGTAGACGGCTCACATGACGGCCCGACCTCGGGCTGCGGATCGCAACAACGGACGAGCACAGACGGCTCTGATGGGGCGGGGTGGGGAGTTCCCCGCCCCTTCTTCTTGACCCCCGTGTCTGCTTGGCGGCACGCACGGGGCTATGGCGGAACAACGTCCTGACTCGGATCGACCTGGCCTGGTACACCCGACGGAACGGCCTCACCGGCGTCCAGCCGAACCTGGAGGACACCCGGGCGGAATCGGCTGGGGCACGGGGCTTGACACCCGCACCTGCGCGCGTGTCTCACGCCCAGTCCGCCCCGCTTCCGACCTTCGCCCGCCCTCCTGTGCCCCGGCCTCCACACCCCTCTCGGCATCCCGGGCCTGGGCGCCTGCGAGGCCCCCCGATGGGGTGCTGAGTGACATGGCACGGGACTGCGGAACCGGGGCCCTTTCGGCGTGCGCACCATCCTCCCGACGTGAGGAGCGTGGGATGGTCGGCCGAACGACGGGTTCGTCGTGGAGAGCGGTGGAGGGCTATGACCGCTCCCGTGCTCGACGGCCGAGGGTTCGCCTACAGGTCGAACATGGCGGTCAGCGCCGCCCGGATCGGGGCAGACTCGTCGGGCGTCAGGGTCCCCAGGCGTCCCAGGATCCGTAAGACGTCCAGCGCCCGCACGTTGTCCACCAACGCCACGCTCGGGACCGTCAACCCGCCCTGGCCCGCGGCCAGCACCGGGTACAGCGCCGGAGAGGTGCTCGCGTACCCGCCCACATTCGAGGTCAGCGGCACCACGACCAGCGCCGGGAAGCGTGACACCCCCACCCGGTCGGGAAGTCCCACGACGACGGCCGGTCGGCTGCCGGTCTGCTCGTGGCCGGGCGGTCGCTGGGCCGGGAACTGCACCTTGAGCACGTCGCCCACCGCGACGCCGCTCAAGCCTCCCCCACCACGAAGCCCACGCCCGGCACGTACCGCACCGGCTCGCCGCTCGGCTCGCCACCCTCGCCCCAGTCGTAGGGCTCGAGATCGGGCATCAGGTCGGCGGCGGCCCACTCCGCCGCCTCGGTGTCGGGTTCGGGCACGGTGACGGCGGCGAGGAGGTCGGCGGGCGTGACTTCCTCGCCGGTGAGTTCCTCCAGCGCGGTGATGACGGCGCCGAGGGTGCCCAGGTCCACGCGGGTGACCTCGCCGCGCGCGAGGGCGTAGACAGTGCGGCGGCTGACGCGCCCCTCCGTGGCCTGGGCGAGGCGGTACGCGGTCAGGCCGTGGGTGTTCAGGTAGCGCTTGAGCGTGAATTCGACGGCGCGCATGGTGGTAATATCTTAACACTACCCTTTAGTGTGAACTCCGCTCGTCCACTTCAGGTGACGTCCGACCCGTGGGAGGGCGGGAGCCTGAGGACGAGCCGGGGCTGAGCGGACCAAAATGTCGAAATCGTGTCCTAAGCCCGGTACGCGTGCGCTGGCAGATGGCGCGGAGGTTGTCTCTCGGCACAACAGAAGCCCCACGCGGGAACCTGACATTGCCGCGAGTGAGGCACAGGGCTTGACATCAGAACCTGCGCGCGTGTCTTCCGCCAGGTCGGACCCTGCTTTTGGCCTTCGCCTGCTCAACCGCTTCCCTGGCCCGCCGTCCACGACCTCGGCAGAAGTCCGAATTCGGCGGCCTCTGCGGTTTGCCGGTGAGGGACGACTGGACAACGGTGACGCTGAACGAAGAGCAGTCCCACCTGAAGCCCGCGGGAGTCACCCGCACCCGCGCCAGGGGCACGGCGCGAACTCGATGCTTCGCCCGAGCCGTTGCGCGCCGGGAGGGTGGCATGAGACCCCACCACACGGGCCTCCTCGGTGCGGGCAACGATGACAGCCCCGTCGCGCGGGTTTCTCGCGGGGCGCACGCGACCTTGACAACGGAGGGCGCGCGCACGTCCGTTTAGGGGTGCGCTCGCGGGCGGTCGCCGCGAGTCGGGCGCGCGAGCCTCGGCGCTTCGTGGGGGGGGTGTACCCCCATTGCGCCGCAGGGTAGCGCGCAGTCACCGTGCCGGACATGGGCCCTTCCTCTCTCGATGTCTGTCCCGTCCCACGTCTTGATATGACGCCCAGCAACCCGGCGACCACCCAGCACTTGGTCAAAGGAGCACGCCCCCAGTCTGGGGAGACCGAGGGCGTGCGGGGGACCCTTCTCAAACTTGAAACCAATATCGCTTTCGGCGTGGGGACGCCGACGGCCTCGGCCTGGGCCCAGGACACGTGCCTGGGCATGCCTGGTCAACGCACCGGGCGAGTGGCCTTCACCCAGGAGCGCGTGGGAGCGCCGTCCATGTCACGTGAGTTCACGCATCGCCGCTTCGGACTGCTGGTCCTGGAGCCGATTCACGGCCACCCCACCCTGCCGCGGCCCCTGGTAGGCGGCCAGGCATGAGCATTCGTCGTCGAAAGAAGACCCGGGCGTTCACGCAGATCAACAACGACGCCCTGCGCAACCCCGCCCTCAGCCTGAAGGCCAAGGGGCTGCTCGCCGTGATGATGAGCTGCCCCGAAGACTGGCAGTTCTACATGAACTGGCTTCAGCAGCAAAGCCGTGACGGCAAGGAAGCCCACCAGTCCGCCATGAAGGAATTGCAACAGCACGGCTACGTCGTCCGGCAGCGCGGAAACGGCGAGGACGGCCGGCTGGAGTGGGAGTATCTGGTGGACGATGAGCCGACCGGGAAACCCACACCCACCATGACGGGTAAACCCGGTCATGGTGACGCGCCGACCATGACTGGGTTTACCGTGCATGGTTCGACCATTCACGGTGAACCCGCCACTACAAATATGGATTCCACCAAAACGGATTCCATAAAGACAGAGAACATTCAAAGAGAGGAGGCCACGCTTCCCACGCGCTCTAACCCCACACAGGGAACTCTGCCGGACATCCTCCCACCCGAACTCCCGGTGCCTGACGGGGCCAGTGAGGGTTTCCCGGTCCCTGTTCAGGTTCGAGCTCAGATCCCCACAAGCCATAACGATGAAGCCACGTCCTCCGAAAAAATTCTGGGCGGCGCGGCGCCGCGCGGACGCGAGCTGCAGACGTCCGAGGAGTATCTGCGGCGCAAGCTCGGCCCCCCGTTGGTGGACCGGTTGCTCGAGGAAATCCAGCCGCTCGGGGTAAACCGCCGCGCGGACTGGTTCGCGCTGCCGCTCGCCCGGGTGGAGGAGCTGGAGGCCGAGGCGCGGCGGACCCACGAGGCGCACAAGGTCAAGGTGTCCACACGGCTCAAAGACCTGCTCGACGAGGAGTGTCGGCGGGTGGGTCTTCTGGCCCGGTCCGCCCCTCCGAAGGATAGGCCGGAGCCCGCCCCCGACCCCAATGCCGACCCGATGGCCGCGTTGCTGGCCGGAGCGAGCCTGAACGGCAACCGGGGCCGCCGATGACTGAGTTCGCCAAGATCGAGCGCGAGCGCCAGACGACCGAGGCGTTCATGGAGAAACTTCGTGCCCGTGGGTTGGTGAAGCCCCCTCAGCGGCTCCCCGACCGGCACGCTGAGGCCATCGACGGCGCGCTGGCGTTGGCCCTGGAGCCCGAGGAGCCGCGCCGCCTGTACGCGACGCCCGAACAATACCGGGGCTGGGCGCAGGACCCCGTCACCCTCACGCTGGACCTGCACGCCGAGCACTGCCAGGCAGGCATGATCCTGGTGGGGGAGGGGGCGCAGGTGAGTTCGCTGGTGTGCCCCAATTGCCAGGCGCAGGGCCGTGCGGTGGAGCTGCGCAAGCGACTGGTCGCCGCAGGCGTGGACGGCCGTTACCTGGACGTGGAGTGGGCGGATTTGGAGCAGCTCGCACCGCTCGACCGCCTGGCTCGCGCTTGCGGGGACATCCGGGGCATCCTCGATGAGGGGGAGAGCCTGCTGCTGTGGAGCGAGGGCACCGGCAGCGGCAAGACGCAGGCGGCGATGCTCGCGGCGAAGGCGGCCATCGCGGGACATCGGACGGCGCTCGTAGTCAATATCGCCCGCCTCGCGGTGGAGATTCGTGACGGGTACGGCGACCGCAGCGGGGCGGCCCTGAAGGAGTCGGCGGTCCAAAGGCTACTCGCGGCACCGGACCTGCTGGTGATTGACGACCTGGGCGCAGGCGAGTCGGACAGTGCGGCCATCGAACGCCGACTGCTGTTCCTGGCTTTGGATGAGCGGCAGATGCACCGGCGCAGCACAGTCGTGACGAGCAACCTGCGCCCCGAGGAACTGGCGGTCACCTTCGGAGCGCGCATTCTGGCCCGTCTGTCTCCCCTGACCATTATCCATATCAACCACGGAAAGAACTTCCGCCTGAAACCCGGGAGGAAGAGCCGATGGTGAAACGCCTGCCCACCCCGCGCCACAGCGTCTACCAACCCGAACTCGCCACCGTGGCCGAGCTGGAGGCCCTGGATCTGAAGCTTGGCAGCATTCGCACGGGCGCCCCACCGACCTACGAAGACGGCGACCGCTCGGGCAGGTGTGGGCTGAACGAGATCGGCGGCGAGTTCGCCGGACGCCAAGGGGCGACGTCGTGAAGGGCCCAGCTCTCCCCCACCGCGCGGTGGTCGCCGTCACCGGCTGGCCCACCCACGAGCGCAAGGGCAGGCTGGTCGGCAGGTTGCTCATCCGCACCGGTTGTCGGCCCACAGGCGAGACACGCGTGACCGTCCGTGTCTCCACACACACCGCCCCGGCACGCTGGCATCATGACGTGGACGAGGCCGAGCTGATCCCCGCCGCCCCTGCCGGGCGAGTTGCCCGCTCCCCGGCGAGGGGCGGTCTCCCCCGGGGTGCTGGAGGCGACGCTCTTCACCCCGGAGTTCGGCACGTGGTTCTGGGCACGCGTCGAGCAGGGAGAGGGCTGCTGGGAGTGGCAGAGCTCATTGAATGGGGGGGGTGGGCCGCAGCCTCCCCACTCACCGGGTGGTCTGGCTGCTGGCCGGACGCACGATCCCCGACGACCTGGTGCTCGACCACCCTTGTCGCAACCGGCGCTGCCGCAATCCGGCTCAAGGCAGTCGCCAGCCCGGAGAACACCCTGCGCGGGGAGACGGCGTCGGCTCGGCACGCCCGCGTGTTGTACTGCCCGCGGGGGCACGGGTATGGGGGTGAGAACCTGAGGGTGCCCTTGCGGGCGGCGGGGTGACGTAGCCAACGAGGCGAGGGCAGTGTGGCCTGGAAGAGAACACACCCACCCTGGAGCGGGTGGGCGGACGGGCCATGCGGCGCGCTTCAATCAGCGGCCTGAGGCGCGTGGGGGTAAATCGGCACCTCGATTCGCTGGCCCGCATGGCGCGGCACGAGCACGACCTTGACCGTGTAGCCGAGCGCGTCCGCGTGTTCGGCCAGGGAGGTCACCGTCGGGTTGTGGGAGGCGTTCTCGATCTGCGAAAGCCTGCCCTTGGTCAACTGGCGCCGCCTGGCCAGTTCCTTGGCCGTGATCTGGGCCCGCTGCCGGGCGATCTTCCAGGCGTGAGCGAGGTTCTCGGCGTTCAAGGCGTCCTGATAGTCGGCCTCGATCCCCGCCCGGCTTTCCTGGGTCAACAGGCCTTCCGGCAGCCTGTCTGCCGGGGTGACCGTTCCGTCGTCATTCAGGAGGCTCGCGGCCAACTCCATCTTTGCTTTCAGGCGCTCGTTCATACCTTGATCTCTCCTTTCTTGACGGCAATCAAGACGTCATAGGCTTCTTCGATCAACCGCTCGTCGGGGTCGGCGTCCGGTTCTTTGTACTCGGCGTTCACAAGCACTGGGCGGCCATCCTTGAGCCAGAACAGGTAGATCCGTGCACCACCGCGCTGCCCCCCACGGGTCGAGGGCTTCAACTCCGAGATCCCCGGATAGCCCTGAAGAGAGAAGACGAAACGGCTCTGGTAACCGTGTTGGCGAACGTCCTTGCACATCTCAATGCACTGCCAGACCGCATCTCGGTAGCCGGCACGATTCAGGGTGATCAGGCACTCGATGATTCGCGGATTCTTTGCCCCCAGACGGCCCGGAAGGCGCGCCTACACCAGGGCGGGCACAGGTTTAGTTCACAGTAAACCATAACCAGGGGTCAAGGGATCGATCTCCGTTTCGGAGTCCCCATGAAGCAAGAGCGTTCTGCCGGGCGTTGCGCTCGGCCAGCCTCACCGACGCCCGCCCCTTCGCCGAGGTGCGCGCCGCCCTTACACCGAGGCGGAGGTCGCCGCCATGCTCAACGCGGCACCCCGCCGCGAGCGGGTGTCGCTGCTGCTGGGCACCCACACGGGCCTACGGGTGGCGGAGCTGGTCGCGCAGGAGTGGCGCGACGTGGACCTGGAGACGGGCAAGTTCCTGGTGCGGCGGGGCAAGGGGGCAAGACTGGCCGGGTTTACGCCTCCAAGCGCCTGTGCGCGGCCCTCCAGAAGTGGCGGGGCCAGGGCTCGGGAGAGGGCCCCGTGCTGGGGAACGCCGACAGCGCCCGGCACTTCCGGAGCAAGGTGGCCGCCGCGGCGGGCGTGTCGAGCAAGGGCCGGGCGCTGCACAGCTTGCGGCACTCCAGCGGCGCCCGCATCTACCACGAGACCCATGACCTCAAGCGGGTCGCCGACCACCTCCGGCACGCCGACGTGTCCATCTCGGCGATCTACGCCCGCCGTGCCGGGGCCGAACTGCGCGCCACCACCGCCGACTGGTAGAGGCTCAGCGCCTCAGATCGAGGGTCCACTGAAGCGGCCCGGCACTCACCACGCCGCGGGCCTTCAGGGTCGAGACATGGGCCTTGAGGCTGCTCCAAGACACCCCGCCCTGCATGAGCGCCCCGCTCAGGTACAAGCCACCGCTCTCCGGCGTCATGGTGCCCTGGAAGTCGAACGTGCCCAGCGTGGGAGTGAAGAGGCGGGCACTGGGCGTGCCGGACGACGCATCGAGGGTGAGGGTCAAGTCGGTGCTGCCCACGAGGCTGGTGCCCAGTCCGCGATAACTGCCCGTCGTCAGCAGGGTGGAGACCGGCGAGGAGAGGGCGTGGAGACGGGAGGGCCTGTTCGCCCCCCGGGTGGTCCTCGGTCGCCTCGGCGGCGTGAATGAGCAGGCTGAGCGTGTCGTTGTTGACCATACCGACGCCCACACGCTCGTGGTGACTCCTGGCAGAGTCGGCGATGGGCAGGCCTGCGTTCCCGGTGAAACAGCACACGAAAAAGTCACCGCTGCTGTCGTCGCACCCTCCCCCGGCGCGCCAGACCCACGCCCGCCCACCGGACGAGCCGTTCGCAGGGATGCAGCAGCAAGGGGGCCTCGGTGGCGGGGATGGGCGCGCTCTCCTCCGTCAGCACCCGCCCCACGGGCAGGCCCGGCACCCGCAACTCCGCCCGGCGGCCGCGGTTAACCTGCACCAGAACACCCACCCGTGGGGGTCTCGCCTCCTGGGCCACCTGGCGGCGGCCAGTGGCGATGCCGCCCTTGAGGCCGTGACGGCTCCTTCCGTGCTGCCGCCCACATTCCTCTCGGCCACGGGCCCACCGGCCGCCCTGTCGGGAGCGGCCCAGACAGGCTCCTCGCGGACAGGGTCAGCCCAGGAGCTTGCGGTAGGCCGCATTGATCGCCTGCATCCGCCGCTCGGCCAACTGGCGGAACTCCGGCCCCAGATGCCCGACCCGGTCCGGATGGTACTTCTTGGCCAGGTCCCGGTACGCCGCCCGGATCTCCTCGGGCGAGGCGTCCGGTCCCACCCCCAGCACCTCATGCGGTTCCCCCCCGCCGCCCGTCCCCCCCAACGTCTCCAACGCCTCGAGCAGGTCCGCCGCCCCCCCACGCAGGCACCACACCTCGCCCATCAGAGAGAAGTCCGTGTCCCGGGCGCGCGGCTGCCAGACCACGGGCACGCCCTGAAGCTGACGTGCCGCGTGCCGCACCTGGTCGTGAATCTCCTGCCACGACTTCACCCGGTCCCCTTTCGGCGCCTGGAGGTCCATCCGGTCCGTCCTGGCCTTCACGTCCACCACGTACTTCTCCCCCGCCGGTGACATGAGGATGGCGTCCGCGTCGCCCCCCGAGGTCAGCAGCAGGTTCGGGATCATCTCCCACTCGGGCGGCATGAGGTTGTACAGTTCCTGCACCGCCTCCGCCTCGACCTGCCGCCCGAACTCTGCGGGGGATGGCTTGGGTGCGGACTGCTCGAGGTTGCGCCGCATCCCGGACCAGGTCTGTAACTGCCCGGCGAGGTCGTCGGCCGTGCCGATCACCGTGCTGACCCCATGCTCGGCAGTGGTCTCATAGTCGCCCTGGGCCTGTGGGGGCTTGACCACCCACAGAACGTGCTGGCCACGGCTCACCACCCCGGGGTCACGGGCGGCCAGGGAACGCACGGTGTCGGCCGTCACGTCCCGCCAGTTCACGTGCGGCGTGCCATACCGCTGCTCCGCCCGCCCCGGCGTGACACCCAGAAAGAAAGTCTGGCCCTCCGGGCTCACCAGAACCCGCGCGACGTGGGAGGCCTGCGGGTCCCTGGGCAGGTAAACCTTCCACCCCTCCCCCAGGCTTCCAGCCAGGCGTCCAAGGGCGCGGTCGAACCCCAGCGCCCGGCGATGCACCGCCAGGTGACGCAGGGCCAGAAACGCCAGAACCGGCGCGACGAGCAGCACGGCGGTGTTCTCGGACAACAGCCGAGCCAACAGGAAGAGGATCACCAGCAGCGCGAGCGCGAGCAAGCGCCCCACCTGGTCCAGGGAGCGCAGGCTCAGGGCGAAGACCACCAGGGCGAGGGCCAGGGGAACCGCGCCGCGAAGCCCCAGGGCCAGTTGCGCGAACAGCAGAACGGTGAACGCCACCGTCGCCGCCGCGAGCATCCGGGCGCCCCGGACGTCCGGGCTGAAGGTCACCGCCTCCTTCCTGGCGCCCAGCAAGCCCAGGAGATGCAGGAGCCGGAACAGGACGGGGGGACGCTCAGTGGACATGGCGGGTCCTCTCACCCGTCAGGTGGGCCGGCCGGCACGTCACGCCTGGTCCTCCATCACGGGGGAGGTCTTCACGAGGTGCTCCAGCAGCGCGGCAAGTTGCAGGTCACGCCCAACGGTGCGGGTCGAGGGGCCGCCCTCCCCGGCGACAACCTCCCGCAGCAGCCCCTCCAACACCTGCGCCGCCGGCTGTCCACTCCGCAACGCCCGGTGCATCCGGGTCCTGGCCTGGCGCACCTGCTCCTCGAGGGACAGGCCCAGAGCGACGCTGCCCTGAGCGCCCAGCTGGCGGAACCGGAGGGCCGCCTCCCAACAGATCTCCAGAACGCGGTCGGGTTTGGGCCGGCCCTCGAGCACGATCAGCGCCAGTTGCACCCGCAGCAGCGCGACAAGCTGCTCCTCACGTGGACTCAGGGGCGGGAATGGCAACTCCACCGGCTCGGGGATGTCGGGCGCGGCTGGCAGCCCCGCCAGACGCTCGACCGCCAGTGCTCCTTTGAGCAGCGCGGTCACCTCCGTCTCTGCACGGGAGGCGTCCCCCGGCTCGAGGGTCACAGTCCGCAGGTTGAAGAGGTGCTCCGCGTCCCGGGTGCTGCGATGACCCGCCAGATGGTCCTCGAACTGGGCCGTGCTCAGGCACAGCGGCCAGAAGAACCTCTGGACACTCGCCCGGTGGTAGGCCACGCCTCGCAGTGTCTGGGCGGTCCGCAGGGCGAAGTGCCGCAGGTCGGGCGAGGGGTCCGGCTCCTCCCGCACCCACTCCCCCACGGCGACGGCCATCAGCAGAACCCGCTCGACAGTCTGCGGGGGCAAGGGAGGCACCGACGATTTGGGAATGCCCCGGCGCCGCCTGGTCGGGCCGCCGTGCTCTTCACGCACTTTTCCGGTCACAGCCTGAACCCTCGGGACCGAGACCATGACCCATTGGCTGCCAGGCGGGATGAGGCGATCAGACCAGCGCCTGCCCTTCCAGCAGGGCGTAGGGGGGGATAAAGCCTGGTGGAGTGGAACCCGGGGAGGGACCTGAGAAGCATGGTTGGGCAGTCCTTTCGTGATGGAAGGTGTGACTCAAGACAAGACGGACCAGCCGAAAGATCCCGCCGAGCACGAGCGGTGCTCTTTGGCTGATGCACCGGCTGACCAATACTTTAGGCCATAATTTATAGCGTCGTCACGAAGAAGGTGGGGGGCGAGGGTGGCGGGATGCCGCCACGCAAGCGCCAGGCCCGCCCCGAACACCTCGCCTTCCAGGTTGCGCTGGGCGAGCTGATCCGCGCCGGGCGCAAGCCTTCGTACAATCAGGACGACTTCGCGGACCGGGTGGGGGTGTACCGCAGCCACATGGGATTGATCGAGCAGGGCAAGCTCGATCTGCGCCTCTCCACCCTGCTCGCGGTGGCCGAGGCACTCGACCTGCCCCTGTCCGAACTCATCCGGCAGGTCGAGGCCCGGCTGGTGGAGGACGACCGCTCCCCTACTTCCCCATCAGATCGCGGGTGAAGGTCAGGAGTTCTCGGAGTGCGGGTGGTCTCCGAGGTGGCCTGGGCGCCGATCTGCCTGTGCTTCCTTGACACCACCGGGAGTAGCATGATCGGCCACGACTGGGCGAAATCCCGCTCGCAGGTCAGGTCGCACGGAATGGAGCGGGAGTGCCGAGCCGTACCGACAGCAGGCGCGCTTAGGCAGATCGACCCTCGGTGGCCTCTCCCCTACTCCTCTCCCCCCAGGTCGTGGGTGAAGGTCAGCGGCTCTCGTGTCTGCCGGTTGTACCCGAGGGCCCGGGCGCTGATCCGCCCCTGCTCCCAGCCCACGGTGAGCAGCACGTGATCCTCATTGAAGAGGTCAGTCCCCAGGCCCTGACGAAGCCAGGTCACATCCTGTTCGAGGGGAGCGAGTTGACGGTCGGGGTACATCAGCCACTGGCCCACCCAGTCCAACTTGCCGGGGTAGACGGTCTCCAGGCAGTCGCTCCAGCCCAGCACGTAGCGCTCGTCGAGGGCCAGGGGTTGCCGGCGGAGGTCCGGGTCGCCGCAGGTGTACCCGGCGGGGGCGGCATATTGCACCGAGAGGTCGCTCGCGCTGTGGAAGCCGAACAGCGGGCCCCCCTGGTAGCTGCCGGAGGCATAGAGCCGCTCCCTGAGGAAGGCCACGGCCTGGAAGCTAAGGGTGACGTGCCCGATGGGCTGGGCTTGCTCGTCGCTGCGGGGCCGCCGAGGACCAGGGAGGTCCAGGAAACGCTGCTGGGAACGCGTGAGGTCACGCATCGGGCGCCTCTTTGGTCCGGGAGATCTGCGGGTCGGTGTTATCCTGCATCTGATCCACCTCAAGTTGGATTCTGAAGGGGCCGTAGTTTCCAGGCTCCGCCCCTTCAGGCTTCCGATACTAACATAACAATTGCTCATTACTTCTGTTAGTAACCACACAGCGTGGTACACAGCCACAATGGCGGGCATGTCTGTGACACGGTGGCGACTTGCCGACTTTCTGAGAGACCGGGGGCTTTCTGTTTACGCCCTAACCAAGGCAAGCGGAGCCAAGCAGCCCAACACGATCTACCGCATCGCACGTCCGGGCTACGAACCAACGCGTATTGATCTTCCTACTCTCACTCTAGTCCTCGATGGCCTGCGCAAACTTACCGGCGAGGACGTCCAGATCGGCGACATCCTGGAGTACCACCCAGACTGAGACGGGCAACAGGGTTCGGGCGCTCGTAGGGAAACGGGGCCTTGAGCAGCACCAGGACGCTCTGGCCCTCGCCCTTTCGGCTTGTCCCAGGGCAGAGCCACTGTGTCAGGCCCAAAGCGGCGCCGAGGCCCACCCTGAGCAACCGCTGGGACTGGTCGGCACGCCCGCCGCGGAACTACAACTTGTGGACCCTCCAACCATAAGCCCGGCATAGCTCCTAGCACTGTAATCAAAGGGGACGCGAAGGCGAGACCCGACCTCTTCTCAGCCGGGTCCCCCTGCACAGCGTGGCAAACTCTAGGCAGACAGCCCTTAAGAGCCTTGCCTTTGCAACACATCAATGACCGCCCTGACCCCCTCCTCCCTCAAGCAATTGCGTGTCCTCTTCGAGGCGCGCGGCGGCTACCTCACGGCCCGAGAGGTCCGCGTGCGTACGCTAGCTAATCCGGCCCGCACCCGCCGCTGGAAGTATCCGGCCTCCAGGCCGCCCGCCGGATTACCCCAGCGTATGCACCGCGAACACGGTTTCCACACTGAGCAGCTCTCACGCCTCGTAGCACTGGGCGATATCGAGCGGGTCCAGCGGGGTGTCTACCGTCTCCTCGACGATCAGGTGCCCTTCGGCGCCGCCGAGGAGCTGCTGGAGGTGCAACTGCGCGTTCCCTTCGCCCGCCCCTGCCTCGTCTCCGCCCTCCATCTGCACGGCCTCACCACCACCCGACCGGCCCGGCTGCAGTTCGCCATCCCCCGCAATCGCACCTTTCCAGAGATGGAGGGGCTTCCTACCGAGGTCTTCTACTTCGGTGAGCGCGCTTACACTACGGGGACGCTCGACCTGCCCGTCGCCGGGCGGAGCCTCACGACCTACACCCCGGAAAAGACGCTCGCCGACCTGCTGAAGTATGCCCCCAGGTTCGGGCGGGACCTCATACCTCGAGGGGCTCAAGAACTATCTGCGCCGCCGCAGAGCGGGCACCCATGCGCTCCATGAGGCTGCCCGCAGCGTCGGGGTGGAGCGGGAGCTGAGGCGTGACCTGGAGGTGCTCCTGCATGACCAGGAGCACTGACCCCTCGGGCGGCCTCCTCGCTCGCCTGCGCAACCCTTCCGCTCGTCTTGGACGTTCCGCAGGGTTCCCGCTGCTCCCCAACGTCCAATAAGGGCCTCCGAGGCTCCCCGCTCGGGACGGGGAGGTGCCGCACCTCACGGAAGACCCGGACCTGACCGTCACGATGCACGTCAGGTGGAAGAAGGGGGCACATCGGTTGGAGAGAGACACCTCTCGAGGAAGATGACGATGTGCTGGTAGGCGACACTCATGTCCGTGACCGCGTGGTCGGCGTCGCGGGCGAGCGCCGCGAAGGGGGCACGCCACTCCTCAGGGGGAGGACGCAGCTCGTCGGGCCTGGGCAGCGGATGGGTGCTGTAGCGGGTGAAGACGTCGTGGATGACGTGTTGGACGTCGGGACCGGGCGCCAGACGAAGTTCACCGATGATGAGGCTGAGGTCGAACAGATCCTTGACGCGGGTGCGGACGTCGTTGGGTCGGGGACGGGTGTACGCGTGGAGCTTCTCCGCGAAGTGCTCGGGAAGGGGGTAGCTGTACATCGCGGGCGAGTCGAGTTCGGCAAAGGCCAGGTCGATGCGGGCTGGCAGGCGCTCAGGGGCGTTGATCAGCGTGTCGCCCTGGCCGACATCGACGAGGAACCACGTGTAGGGCTTCCCGTCGAGTTGCGCCTCGACCCGGAAACGCCGGCCTCCTTCCGGAGGGCCCTGAAGAGCGCCCCGGCCCGCCTGGGGAGGCGTGACGGTGAAGAGGAAAAAGTCGCCGAGGTCGGCTTCTGCGGCATCGGCAAGATCATCGAAGATGTCCTCGGCGGGTCTGGGCGGAGCGTTGAAGTCAAGGTCCTTGGTGGCACGGGCATGGCCGCCGAGGCGGAGTTCGAGAGCGTAGCCACCCTTCAGAACGTACGCGTCCCCGTGAACACGGTTGAGGCGGGCCAGGAATCGCTCGTACGCGAGCCGACGTTGGAGATGGGCGAGATCCTCACCGTTGTCCTCAGCGAGGGTGCGGAGGCGATCGCTCAGGGCCCGGCGGAAGGCAGCCGGCGTCTTGTACCTCACAAGGCCTCCAGCGCGCTCAGCAGGCGGCGGCGGGCGGCGGGCGGCAGGTCCTGGGCGGCGGCCAGGAGGCGGCGTGGGCGGATCAGCCCACGTGCTGAGGCCTCCTGAACGGCGCGGTGCAGGTGTTCTGGGCTGAGGGGGCTGTCCGCCAGATCGAGGAGCGTGCGCGCGGGGGTCGTCACGCGGTACCCGCCGGCGGGCTGGGTGTCCTGGGGCGCGAGGCGGGCCCGGTGGAGGACCACCCCACGCGGTGGGACCTTGCGGAAACCGGGCGGGACCGTCAGGTGCACCCGGCTGGGATCGTGATCGCTGAGGTCGTGGTGACGCAGGGCGGTGTCGTGGGAGACGACCGCCTGGGGCTGGTCGTGGAGGTCGCGGCTCCAGAGGGTGAGGCGGGCGAACTGATCAGCGTTGCCCTCGGGATAGTCACGCAGGCGGTAGATGCCGCGCTCGGGATGCAGCCATTCGCCGAGGCGGGCGTAGTGGTGCTGGAGGCGACGGGAGAAGCCGGCCGCCTCGGCCTGCTTGGCGCTGAAATAGCCGGCCTGGCCGTCGGCGACCTCGAACAGTTGCCGCCGGTGTTGCTGAGTCACCTCTGCCTTTGGCCGTCCCATGTATGGATATTACATAATATGTAGTATTTGTGTAGATGACGGGACCTTCCCCGTTCCCTGCTCGTGCGTCCGGCTCACCTGAGTGCTCCCGCCTCACACGCATCACCCTCATGGATCAATCCGTGTGACGCGCCGACTACGCCCAGCCTGCGGGCGTGACGGCCGTGCCCTGCGGAATCCGGCCAACCGCCAGACTTTCGAGACCTGCGTCGCGCTCACCCTGCAGGTGGTCGCGGCGGTGGAGATTGTCCCGGGGCTGAATCGGGACCGGCCCACCCGGGAGATGCCGGGCTTCACGGAGCAGGTGGAGCACAACGCCCAGGACATCGCGGTGATGCCGGACCAAGGCGGCAGGGACGTCCACGCCCTGGAGCAGGACGGGTACGGCAACCGCCGAGCGGGACAGCTCCCTGCAGGCGGCGTACCACGGCCCGCACTCTGCGGCCCACCCGGGAGTGGAGCAGGGCGCGACCATGGCCACGCTGCCGTGTTGGTAGCGGACGCCCTGCGGATGCCGGCGGAGCGGAACGGACGTCTCAGCCATGGAAGGGGAGCGCTTCCCGGGACACCTTTGTGCCGTTTCCGGAGGCGGAACAGCTCTTCCCCCCTGCCCCCGCACGTCGGCACCTCCGGGACACCTTTGTGCCGTCCAAGAGCAGGACTCGTCCTTTTTGCCGTCCTCCAGAGCATCCAGTGGGAAATTGAAAGGGGACGAAGGGGTCCCCAGTCACGGCACAAAGGGTCGGCGCGCCGGGCAGGGACACCTTTGTGCCGTTGTTCGGGTTTTCTTCGGCCGGACCGACTGTTCTGGGAGTTTTGAACTTGCCTGAGGTGAAGGGCGGCTCGCCGGACACCTTTGTGCCGCATGGACCCGGGGATAGGGACACCTTTGTGCCGTTTGGGTCTATTTCGGACGAAATCAGGGACACCTTTGTGCCGTTCCTCCCCTTCGACTTCGACTGGGACGAGGTTCTCGGGTCATCCCTGTTGTTGTTTCTTTTATATGTTCTATGAATACAATCAACAGCTCAGCAGGAGGCACATGAAAAAGGACCGGCAACTGGCACTGCCCAAAGTGGACGAGCGAAACTTCGCGCGCCTCGGCGTCGTAAGCATCCAGACCCGGCTGGACGACGAGGCCAGCCGGTCCTGGAGCAGCGCGTTCGAGGTCGCCGGCCGGTCCTTTGGCGTCGCGGCGGAGGCCCCACACGGTCGTCCCAGGGGGATCGACACGAACGTCGTGATCGGCATCGAGAGCCTGTTCGCGGCCCGGTCGTGTCCCGAGGACAACCGACTGCATACGACGGCCTACGAGTTGCGCGCCGCGAGTTTCCTGCCACTGAACGGCAAGAGCTTCCACCGGCTGCGCGAGTCCCTCGACCGCCTGTGGTACACCAGCGTGACGGTGACGGATGGCTGGCACCTCCCGGATGGGCGCAAGCTGCGCAATGTCAAGCGCATGCGGCTGATCAACGACCTGAGCTACTGGGACATCGACGGCGGTGACAGCTTCGAGGCCACCCGCGAACTCGTGCCGAACGCCACGCTCACGATCCAGCTTGGCACGCAGATGGCGAACAGCATCCGCAGTGGGTTTACCCAGGCGCTGGAACACAAGATCCTCACGGGCATCGAGCAGCCGCCCGCGCGCGCCCTGTACCGGCTGCTGGAAGCGCACCGGTATGCCGACACCGGGGAACAGCGGCGGTCCCTGGCCGTCAGGCTCGAAGACTGGCGCCTGGCCTGCGGCATTACGGACGGCAAGCCCAGCAAGATGCTGCGCGCGTTGAGCGAGGCGCACGAGGAGCTGGCCGCCCAGGGCTACCTGCGGGACGTCCGCGTCGGTGGGTCCAGGACCACCACGGAGCTTACCTACGACTTCGCCAGCCTCGACGACCCGGATCCGGCGCTGGTGCGCCTGTTGGTCGAGAGCGGGGTGGCGGCCCCGGCGGCCAACAAGCTCGCCAAGGAAAAGGGCGACCGGGTGGAGGAGGTGGTGCGCTACGTGCAGGACATCATGCGCGAGAAGCCCGGAAGTGTCCGCAAGCCGGGCGGCCTGATCAACGACATGCTGCAGCGTCCGGAGAAGTATGTGCTGGACGCCCGACCTCCTGCCGCCGACCCCGAGGGACGCCGCGAGGAGAGCCGGGCCCGCATCCGGGCCGCAGAGGACGAGGCCCAGCAGCGCACCGACCGAGAGCGCCGCGACCTCCTGGCTGCTCCTCCAGAGGTGCAGTGGGAACGCACCCGGCGCTCGTTGAAGCTGCTGCTCGGCAAGCAGTTGCCCGGCGTGCAGTGGGACGCCCTGGAAGGCGCGTGCCTGGGCGGGCAGGTGCACGCGGGGGCGCTGTTGCAGGACCTCAGTGCGGCTCAGGCCCGACTTGAACTGCAGGCCTTTGTGGACGACCTGCGGGACAAGCTGGCCTGAGGGGATGACAGCAGCGCGGCAGTGATCTTGCGAGCTCCCAGTCATCTCCACAGAGACCCGGACGCGAGGCTGGATCCTGCGGGTGGTCCCGGCCGGAGGGGGGCGGGGACTTGACCGGGGAACCCCCTCACCCTCGGGGGGGCGACGGCTGCAAGGCCCCCGGGTCCAGGTGCAGGCCGAGCGGCGCGAACGGCACGCCCAGCAACTCCCCGGTGCGCGCGTCGAAGCGCAGTGTCTCCCCGCTCAGCGTGATGTTCACCACCCGGGCGCCGAGGCGGTTGACCTGCGCGTACTTCCAGCGGGCCAGGCCCCGCTCGAACACCATCACCCGCACGCTGCGTGGGCCCGGCTGCCCGAACGCCGGAATCGCCAGCCGGGCGGCGCGTGCGGCCACCTCCATCGCCTTAAGGACCTCCTCCCGCGCGTACACCTGCCGGGCGGGCACCCGGCGCAGCAGGGCCAGGCTGGTCGCGGCCCAGGCCTGGAGCACCGGGCGGGGGTCCCCAGCGAGCGCCGTCAGCCGGTCCACCAGGGGCGGGACGTCCAGCACGGACGTGCCGCCGAACAGCGTCAGCTCACGCTCGTCCTCGATCAGGAGGGGGGCTTCGGGCGCGGCCCTGGGGGCGGCGGGGCGCGGAGCGGGCGCCGGAAGCGGAGTTACCTCCGGCACGGGCTTGGGGGGAAGCTCCTTTCCCGTCACCCGCAAGCCTTCTTCCCAGGCCTGCTGGCCGTACGCGAAGCGCAGGGTCTGCTGCGCGCGGGTGTACGCGACGAACTGCACGCAGCGCTCCTCCTCGGGGTCACCCATCGCCAGCGGCATCAGTTCCGGGTACAGGACCGTCACCCGCGGCCACTCCAGTCCCTTGGCCTTGTGCACGGTGCTGAGGGTCACCTCGCCCCCGCTGCGGTACAGGGTGGCGAGCAGGGCGCGGATGGCGTCCACCGTTCCCGGGCCCTGCCCGCTCACTTGCTCCGCCAGGACGGTCAGGCAGCGGCAGAGGTCACGCAAGTCGCTGAGCTGGCGTTTCGCCTGCCACTCGCCGCGCTCCAGAGCCCGCTTCATGGGGGCGGCGCGCCTCTCCTGCAGGGCGGACACCAGGACGGGCACCCGCTCGGCGGTGAAGGCCTCCGGGAAGGCCTCCTGCGCGGCGCTCACGAGACGCGCTTCCAGGTCGCGCCCGGTGACGTACACGCTGCGGCCCTGTGTCAGAAGATCCAGCGCGAGCCGGATCAGTGGGGCGTTCAGGCGGCAGAGCACCACGTCGCCGCGCCGCAGGTCCAGGTCCTTGGCGGGCAGGTGTTCGACCGTGCCCTCGGCGGCCCCTTTTACCGGCTCGATGAAGTCGCTGACCGTCTGCGCGATCGCCACGACGCTCCTGGGGCAGCGGAAGGAGACGCTCAGCGGCAGCTCGCGGGCGCCGATCTCCCGCGCGAGCCGGACGAGCCCCCCGGGGTCCGCGCCCGCGTAACTGTAGATGGCCTGCGAGGGGTCACCGCACAGAATCAGGCGGCCCGGGTGGAGAGTACGCAGGCCGGTCACGTGCAGCACGAACTGCTGCCTGAGCGGGGTGAGGTCCTGCGCCTCGTCGACCAGCGCTGTGCGCACCTGTCCCCGCCCCAGGCCGAGCCCGAGGGGCAGCCACAGCATGTCGGTGTGGTCGATCAGGCCGCGCTGCAAGAAGGCCTCCCGGCTGGCGTGCCGCAGGCTCTCCAGCACGCCCGCGAGGAAGCCAGCGCGGTCGCGCTCGGAAGCCAGCGGCCGTTCCATCCCTGCCCGCTGGTCCATCTGCGGCCACGGCACCAGGCTCAGCAGCAGGGCGAGGTCGTCCGCGCTGTTCAGCGAGAGGTCCAGTTCCCGGTACAGGTCCCAGGCCCGCAGGGCGGTGAAGGTCAGGGCGCGCAGAGAGCGGGGGGACGCGCCCTCCCCCAACGCGTCCAGCAGCCCGAGTTCGCGCAGCAGGATCAGGGTCTTGTCGGCTTGCAGGTCCAGGGCCTGGCCGGTGCGGGCGAGCTGGCCCATCCCGTGCGCGTGCAGGGTCCGGGCGGGCAGGCCGGGCGGCAGGCGGCCCTGTACGCCCTGGGTGGCGTGCTTGTTGTACACGAAGTACACCGCCCCCGCCGGGTCCGGGAGGTGCCAGGCGGCCTCGGTCAGGGTGGTGGTCTTCCCGCTGCCCGCCGTGGCACGGACCATCACGTGCTGGGCCGTGTCCCGCACCACCCGCACGACCAGCGCCTGCTGCGCTGTGAAGCGGGGCGGGACGGGACGCAACGGGGTGGGCGCGAGGCTCGTCATCGGTCTCCCGCCCATCATGGTGTCCCGTGCGCGGGTTTGGATGACAGGGACGTCAGGAACGCGGCCGACGAGGGGGTCGGCTGGGTGAGCAGCGGGTGCAGCGTCTCCACCCCGTCCGCCCAGCTCCGGTCGCGGGCGACGACGGGCTGAGGTGCCGTGACGTTGTGGCCGCCGGTCATCTTCACGGCCCGCCAGGTCAGGTGCTGCTCCCAGGCGAGGGTCATCACCTGGGGCTCGTGCTCGTGCGTCATCACCCACGGCATGTCGGGGTTCGCGCAGGACCGGAAGAGCCAGGCATGGTCCAGGGCGTAGAGGGTATGCGGCCGGCGCCCGGCGCTCTTCGCCCTGACAGCGGACGGGGGTAGACGAAGAGGACCGTGCCCGGGCAGAAGGGGATGCGCTCCAGAATGCCCAGGGCGTCGTCCAGGGGACGGTGACCCGGTGCTGGTGGGCGGCGAGGACGGCGATGCGCCTGGCGAGCGTCTCGGGGTACCAGCGCTGCCGCAGCCCGCGCCCGTTCTCGTCGAGGTTAACGAGGCCCGCCCCGGGGGTGAGGAGGCCGCCGCGGTTCAAGCGGTTTTTAGGATGGTCTGGAAGGCGCTGTCGAGGTCCGTCCGGGGCGCGGCGTGCAGCACCCTCGTCCCCGGTTGGGCGTGAGGTCAAGGTACAGGAGACGCCGAGCGAGCTGCGGCGCGCAGCCACTGAACACCACCCGGTGGACGGGACGACGGCGGGGTCGGGTTCGTTCAGCCAGACCCGGGCGGACGTGTGGTCGAGGACCGTGGCGGTGAGCGCCGCGCCGCCCGCGAAGGGCTCGAAGAACAGGGTGGGCGGGAGCGCCCTCAGGTGGTGTCGCAGGGCCGGGGCGAACCAAGTCTTACCGCCGGGAGAACAGGTCACCCCCCTGGCTTTGATCCACGCGACGTTCTCCGGGGGCTAGGTGGGGAGGACGATCATGGGAAGGCGCGCCCCCCGAGCGCCGCTTCCGCCGCTTGGGGAGCTGGTGGCACCACCTTGCTCAGGAGCACCCCGGGGTTCAGATTCCTGGATGGCACCGCGCCTCGCCGTTCCCGGGCTTGCGCTATGGGCGAGCGGTGCAGCCATCGCGTGCTCGCACCTGGCGTGACCGGATCCAAGCCCAGCTTCTCGCCGTGGCCCTGGCGAATTTTCCGTTCCGCCGCTGCACAGGGTGTGCCATTCTCATCTCATGCACACGTTGAAGCGGATAGCGATAGGCACGATCATGACCCTGGGGGTGACAGGCTGCAAGCCACCCCTGGCTGAATTCAAGGAAAACACCCTGCTGACCTACGTCCCGGATCTGGTGCGGGGCAACTGCGCTACCCACGAACCCTGTTCCTACTTCAGCAGCACCCCCGCGCGTGACCTCGTGGCGGCCTTCCAGAAGGTCAGTCCGGGCTTCACCGGTTACTTCCGTGACGGGCAATCCGACCTCCCCGACGCCATCGTCGATCAGAAGGGCAATGCCGTCGAGGTGTCCTGGGTGGGAACAGGCAACTCTGTGTTTGAGATCCCCGACGTGGGCGCGATCGACCCGCGGGTGGACAACACGGGCTGGTACTGGACGACCCTGGAGGCCCTGAAAAAGAAGTGGCACGAGCAGGAAGTGACTGGCCGCCTGCAGGCAGACAACCTCCTGCGGACGGTGCTGAACGCGGAGATAGACCAGTACGGCAGCTGCGGCTTCAGTTCCTGCTCGGGGCGCATCATGATGAACCCCTCCATGGTGGAGACGTACCTCAAGGAGCAGCTCGATGCCGATCTCAAGTTTGACCAGCGCGGCGACCACACCTATGAGGCTGCCACCATGAACGCCCGCATCACCATGGAACCCGACACCGTGGCGGATCAGGGTTGGTTCATCACGGCCCGCTGGGGCAACCAGCCCTGAGGACTTCCCGCATGGAGCGGTGTTCGGCAGCCGAACGGTCCGCTCGCACTTCACCAATGGGCCATGACAGAGAGCACCGTATCCGGCGTGCAGCCCCCAGGCAGGGGTCAGGGCCAGCATCTCAGCAGCGTTCTTGCACGGCTATGCGCAGCGTGTCGTGGTTGAGGCGCTCCAGCAGGTCGAGCAGGGCCCACCGGGCGGCGCTTTCACTCACGCCGAGCTGGGTGGCGAGCGGCTGGGCCTCGGCGTCAAGGTCGGCATCGGCGAAGTCCTGTGCATGCTGGTGCACGCACCTCCGGCCCGCTGGGAGTGACGCTCCCCTGAGCAGCCGATGTGGCGGTCTGGCGGTCACGGTCACTGACACCTAGGCCCAGCATGACCTCGACCGGCGTCAGCTCGAAGCACCAGCCCCGCTTGACCTTCTTCCCCTCGAGCGCGTGGAACTGGCCCCCACCTGCCGTGTGTCCCGCAACCGCTCGCGCGGCAGCGGGCGGGTCGTGATGAGCTGGCCAGGGGCACCGGTTTGCACGCGGGCAAGGCGCCTGAGCCCAGCCACCCGTTCCTCGCCCCCGGGCCGAATTCACTTCGAAGGTCGATCATGGGTGAGGTCAGGGCACCTCGACCTGTTGAACGGCGCGGGCGCCGGGCGTGCCCCCGAAGTGGTGTTGGAGCAGCGCTTCAAGCGTACCCCCAGTCATACCGGCAACTCCCGCGGTACAAGACGGTTCCCACCCCGTTCACGGCAGTAAAGCCCGCGCGGCCTGGGGACAGGGTGAAGCTGTACGACAGGAAGTCCTGGCCGCCGGGCACAGGCGTCACGGCCTGCCCGAGGAACAGGTCGTCCAGGCGATACACGGACACGAGCCGGGAAGCCCCCACAAGTTGCAGGCCGCCGGGGCGCTCGGCCTGTACGGTGAACTCCCGCACTCGGGAGTTCACCGTGAAGACCAGCGTGGGGGTGCCCGTCCTCCGGAAGCGGGACACGCCCGCCTCCGGCGAGGCCACGCGGGTTTCTTGCACGGCCGGGCACCGCGCCCGGATCGCGAAACTCTCCGTCTGGGCCACGGCCGGGGAGCCCAGCCAGGTCAGGCCGCACACCGTCAACCACAGGCGCGTGTTCATACCGCCTCCCGCCGGGAAGGGGGACCGAGGGCCTCTCCGGCACTCACGAACCGTGAGCTTCCCGGTGAAGTGTGCCGCATCCAGCGGACGGTGGTCAGCCCAGCACCCCCGGCGGGACAGCCGGGCAGCGGACAGGACGTCAAACCCTGTCCCGGGTGGAGTGGCGGCGCCGGTCTGTCGAGCTCGAAGGGTGGCCGGTCCCAGAACGACATTCCCTGCTTGCGAGTTCGGCTCATCTGGGTGAACTCCGCTTGCCCCACATCATCCTCGTGGGCTGACCGACTTGACGCGCTGCCTGCCCTGCACCCAGCCTGGGGGCATGACGGCCGTGCCCCGCTCCCCGCTCGATCACCCGGCCAACCGCCAGTCCTTCGAGACCTGCATCGCGCTCACCCTGCAGGTGGTCGCCGCCGTGGAGTTTGCCTCCACACTGGGCGAGGAGCGGCCCACCCGCGAGCTGCTGCTCTCCTTTGCCGAGCAGGTGGAGCGCAACGCGCGGGACATCGCAGTGATGGCCGGGCACGGGGGGACGGACCTGCGGGCGCTGGGCGAGGACTGGTACGGCAAGCTCGCCGCCACCCGGGACGACCCGCTCGCGGTCGCCTACCACGCGCTGCACTCGGCGGCGTACCTGGGGCTGGAGGGTGGGGCGACGACGGCGACCGTGCTCGCGGCGGTGGGCTACGCCCTGCGGGTGCTCGCCCGGCGCGAGGGCCGGCTCAGCCACTGAACGTCGGGGGCAGGCCGGGCGAACATCGAGCGGGCATTCGGTCCGGTTTCGTGGGCTCGGAACCCGCGCTGCGAGGGCAACTGTGCCCCCGTCAGTGGCCGACGATAACGGGCGTTTGGGGGGGTTTACCAGGGGTCGTCCCAGCCGGACACCCTAAGAAGCACCTTCCCGGGGGCCGGGCGTGCCCTCTTTGCACACCTGAAACCGGAAACGGACCTCAACCGGCTGGTCAAAACACCGGCAGGCCCACACGATACGCTCGGGCGTTTGGGGGGATTCTTATGGACAGCTATCGGGCGTTTGGGGGCGTTGCGTCCTAAAACATCGTCTGGGACGTAGTTTTGAATTCTGCACCCAGGTGTCGGGCGTTTGGGAGCATTCGGGCGCCCTGCTCTCGGGCGTTTGGGGGGATTGTGGCGACACGGTATCGGGCGTTGGGGGGGATTGGCCCGAATGCCCTATCGGGCGTTTGGGGGGATTCTATCGGGCGCTTGGGGGCATTCGGCCCTGCTTTGCTCCCCCCGACTCGGGCGTTCGGGGGGGTCCTGCGGCAAAAGTGTCGGGCGTTTGGTCGCGTTTCCCCCTCCAATCCTCGGGCGTTTGGGGGAATATGGACTGCATAACATGTGGTCATGGGTGAATATGGCGTTCCCTTGTTGTTGTTCAACAGGTATCTAAAACAATCTTTTAAAACATCATTAAAAGAGACAGCAAACAAGTGCTTCGCAGCGCCAGGCTCCTTGAGAAGAGGGCGCATCGCCCATTACACTGGCCCATCAGCAGGAGGCCTATGGCGAGCAGAAAGTTGGAACTTCGGCCGTTCTCGGACGAATTGAACCTGGCCCGGCTCAGCCTGGTCAGCCTGCAGCGCGATGTGGACGCCACGCAGACGCGCTGGGAGAGCCGCATCGTTCAGGGCGAGCGCGCCTACCATGTCGAGTGCATCGCCCCAGAGGGTATTCCGCACGGGCTGGACTCGGACGTGGTGCTCTCCATCCAGACCCTCTTCGCCGAGGCGGGCCTGCCCGAGGACAACTGCGTCACCACGACGCCCTACGGCCTGCTGAAAGCGGCCCGGCTCGACACGAACGGCCGCAACTACGGCAAGCTGCGCGAGAGCCTGCGCCGCCTCTACCTCACGAGCTACCTCATCCACGACGGCTGGTTCGACGCGAGGGGCCGGCGGTGGCGCTTCACCGGCAAGACCTTCCGCATGCTCGAGGAGCTGGTCTTCCGGTCGAGCGAGGATCTCGGCGGCGACGTGACCCTCGACGCCGACGGTCCGCTGCGGATCCGGCTCAACGCGCAGATCGCCGACAACATGCGCGCGGGCTACACGCGCCTGCCGGACATGAAGATCATGCAGAAGCTCGAGCAGCCGACGGCCCGGGCGATGTACCGGGTCCTGGACGGGCACCGCTACCGGCCCGAGCAGCCCGAGCAGCGCGTGCAGTCGCTCGAGTTCTCGCTGATGGAATGGGCCGAGCACTGCCGCATCACCTCCGACCGCCCGGACAAGATCCGCCGCAACCTGGACCGCATGCATGACGAGCTGCTGGGCGCGGGCTTCCTGGCGGAAGTCCGGTACGATGGGCGCGGCAAGCGGCAGACCATCACCTACGTGTTCGGCAGCGCGGCCCGCGACGCCGATCCCTACCTGGTGCAGCTGCTGCTGGGTGTGAAGGTCAGCCGGGTGATGGCAGAGAAGCTGGCGCGGGAGTTCCCGGAGCGGGTGGAGGAGGGCCTCGCCCTGGCCCGCCACATCGCCCAGACCAGCGCCCCCTCGCGGAACTTCCCCGGGCTGGTGGTGGACGTCATCCGCCGTCTGGAGCACTACACCCAGCCGGAGACGTTCGTCAGCCCCAAGGCCGTCACGGCGCGGCCGGCACGTGTGGAGCCGCGCGTGCCGGACGTCGAGCAGGAGATCTTGACTAGGGAGCAGGACGAGGAGCGGCTCTACCGCTCCCTGCCGCCGGAGTTCCAGGTGGAGGAGACCCTGCGGAGGCTGAACGTGTACTTCCGCAAGCGGGACCTCACCCCCGCGCTGTGCGAGGAGGTGCGGCAGGCCATCATTGGGGGTGCCGACGGCTGGGCGATGCACCGCGCCCTGGCGCGTGCACTGGCCCGGAACGAGGACAAGCTCGCCACCCTGCGCGGGTTCCTGGACTGAGGTCTGCCGCGAGGGCTGGAGGACGCGCGGGTAAGGTCCCTGCCCTTCACGCCGAGTTCCCGTCTCCCCTTTGATTCCTCTCCCCCTCCGCGCTCGTGTGCCGAGGCCGACGGGCCGCCCCAGCGGGTGTCCCTCGCCTCATATCGTCTTGCTAGAATATTACAGATGTGTAATACTCTGGTCGATGTGGGAGGTGGAGTACACCGACGAGCTCGAGGGGTGGTGGGAGGGGTTGTCCGAGGCGGAGCAGGAGTCCGTCGCTGCCTCGGTCGGCCTGCTGGAGGCGCGGGGACCTCACCTCGAGTTTCCCCACAGCAGCGGCATCTCACAGTCCCGGCACCCGCACATGCGTGAGTTGCGCGTCCAGCACGCAGGGCGCCCCTACCGCATCCTCTACGCCTTCGATCCACGTCGGTCGGCCATCTTGCTGATTGGCGGCGACAAGACCGGGAACAGCCGCTGGTACGACGAGTCCGTTCCCATCGCCGATACGCTGTACGACGGGCACCTGGAGACGCTGAGAAGGGAGGGGTTGATCGATGGCTAAGAAGTGGAGTGACCTGCGGGCGAGGATGTCCCCGGAGGCCCAGACGCGTACAGCAGCGCGCACGGAGGCCCTGCTCGTCGAGTTGCAGCTTCAGGAACTGCGCCAGGCCCGTGGGCTGACACAGGTGGACGTCGCCCGGAATCTGGACGTCGAGCAGGCGGCCGTTTCCAGGTTGGAGCGCCGCGAGGACATGTATCTCAGCAGCCTTCGGGCGTACATCCACGCGCTGGGCGGCGAACTCAAGCTGGTCGCGTCCTTCCCGGACGGCGACATCCCGCTGCATTCCCCGGAAGTCAAGCGCTGAACAGCACCCTGCTGGACGGGCATCACCGTGACGGGTCGGTCCGGGACACATGGGACAAGCCGCTTCAGGATTGACCTCATCGTGGGGTACGACCTGCGGGTGCTCGCCCAGCGCAAGGATCAGGTCAGCCACTGAGCTGAAGTGCCCGGCCCAGTCCAGCCCCTTGGCTCTTCGGGGGAAGTTTCGAGACCAACCTCTGGCACTTTGGGGCGTTTCCCTATGGCGGCCTGGCGGGAGGCGACCGGGCTGAGCGGCCAGCGGCCCAACAACATCAGGCGGACCCCGGACGGCGCCCACGTGCACCTGATCGCGGCCGAGTACCTGCGCGACGTGTCCTACGAGGGCTCCGGCGAGGGTGCGCGCATCCGGTACGAGTTCGAGGGGGAGGTGGACCCCGAGCTGGTCCGGCGGCTGACCGAGATGAATGTCAGCCGCCCGGTGGCCGAGGCCCTCGTCGCCGATCACCCCGAGCGCATCCGGCCGAGGTCGCTTGCCGCGACGGTGGTGGACGCCGTTCGCCCCATCCCGAGAAGTACGACGCCCGGCTGGGCGGGGCCAACGGCACCCCCACCCGGGCCGGGGCGAGGGTTCAGCCCGGGCCGCCGCCGGTGCTGCTGCCGCTCAGCCGCGAGGAGTCCCTGGGCATGATCCGCTCAATCCTGCGGGTGAAGCTGGGCCGCGCACCCCGCAGCGAGGCCCTGTCCAGGTTGGAGACCGTGGACGGGGCGGCCGTGGACCGGCTGATGGCCGCCGCCCGTGGCCAGGAAGACCTGATCAAGGCCCTGGAGGAGGTCCTCGGCGAGTCGGTCTGACCCTGGCGGCCAGCCCTCCGCACTTACCCCCTGAACGTGGAGGTGGTGCGGGGCCACCGGGCAGTCCGCCGCCGTCACGGCCTACCCCAACCCGGACGCCCTTCTGGTGGAGCGGGCCCCGACCTGGCATACCACCCGCGACCCTCGGGTCCTGGGAGCGCGCGGGGGAGGGCGGGAGGTGTCCGATATCAGGAGTTGTGGGGAGCCGCCACGGCGTCCCCGTTCGGGTACTTCTGTGTGTGCATGCGCTGCCGGAAACCGGAGTGGCACAGGCACGCGCCGGTAGTGTCCCGCTGATAGCGCAGCACGTCCCCAGCTGGCACCCCCAGCAATTGCTGCCGGTACGACGAGTCGACGATGAACCCGCGGAGTTGGGGGACGGCGAACTTCAGCGTCTCGGCGAGCAGCAGCAGGCCCGCGAACGCGGAGACGAACGCGGACGACACGTTCACCGGCGCGGCCGAGCCCTGGACGGCGCTCTCGGCGTACCCGACGCGGTTCCACAGTGACAGCAGCGGTTGACCGAGATACGAGTCGAGGGTCGCCAGGGCGTCGGGCGGCAGGACAGCTACCCGGCGGATGGCGTCAAGGTCCTCGCCCGTGAGACCCTCGTTCCCGCGGATGAGCGCGAACGTTCGGCCTGGTGTGAGGCCCACGCGCTGCGCGAGCGTTCCGGCGTCCCAGCTTTCGAGTTCCTGGCGGATCGCGAGGCAGCCGAGACAGGCGCCGGTGCCGAAGCGGTGCGCGCTGACCTCGACGAGGGTGCCGTCAATGCCGGCGTTGAGGAGGAAGCCCGGCAGAGCGTCCTGGATTTCGAGGCGTGCTTCGAAGGTATCTACCGCCGACACGGCCAGCGGGAGGACGTAATCGACTGGGAGCCCCGCGACGTAACCGGCCGCAGTGGCCTCCACGCCGCGCACGTCGAGGCGGTCGCCGAGGAGTGGGCGGAGGGTCGCCTCGACCCACGGGGCTTTTGCAAGATGTGCTTCCGCGCTCGCCGCGTCGAGCAGGCTGTACTTGACGGGATTGCGCTCGTCGAAGCGGCCGTTGTCCACGGCCGTGATGCGCCCGGTGAGCCGCGGCGTGAGAGCCACGCCCTGCAGATAGCCCATGCCGATGGAGCCGGCCCCGAAGAGGGTGAGATCGACGTGGACGCCCTCAGGCAGCGCGGGCTCGCGCCCGTCGATTGGGCCGTAATGGAGGAGCGACAGCGTGTATTCGGGCTGGATGTACGCGCCAGGCACGCGCCCCTCGAAGGCGAGCTTGAACGTCTCCGCGGCGCCGAGCGTGCCGGCCGCGAGGGCGCCGAGCGTGTGGTTGCCGCCCTCGACGGGCTGGGGCGCGAGACGCGACACACGGGCTCCCCAGCCCGTCGCCCCGAGATGCAGGTCGCCCACCGGGGCGTCATCTCCAATGGCAATACGCAGTTCCCGCCCAGTGCTCGGACCCGGAATGGGACGGCGCAGGGTCGGCAGGTGCGCGGTGAGGGCGGGCAGGAATGGACCGCGCACGATGGGCACGGCGCTCAGGGCGGGCGCGGTGGGGTCGCCGTCGAGGACGACCTGGTCGAAGAGACGCGCGGCGAGCGTCGCGTATTGATACGCGAGGACCTGCCCGGCGGGCGAGCGCAGCGCGCTCAAGCCCACGTGGACGCGCACGACGGTGCCGCGCAAGTCCGCGAGGACGTCTCCGCCGAGGTCCGTGGTACCGGCGAGGAAGGACAGGCGCGGGTCGTTCACGGGATCACCTCGAAAATGCGCGCGAGCTCGTTCGGCGCGAGGGGGAGCCAGCCGCGGCCACGGTGGAGGCGGTAGATGGCGCAGTCCTCGAGCTGCAGGGGGCGCCGGGCGAAGTCGGGCACAACGACGGACAGGGCGCCGTGGTGGGTGAGGACGAGGTTCTCGTCGTCGCGCTCGCTATGGTAGGCGCGGCCGGGATGGGAGTGCACGCGGACATACAACCGCTCGTGCGGCGCGACGTGGTCGAGGAGAGTGAGGTGCGCCCGTTCGGTCATGTCGACCGCCACGCCGAACTCGGTTTTGGTGCAAATCTGCTCCGGCACGAGGAGGCGCGTGAGTCTCACGCGGTCGCTGTCTTCGCCGTCCGGTTCGCCGATCCAGAGGGCCATGCCCTCGCAGCCGTGCAGGCCTCGTTCGTACAGGAAGTCGCGCGTACGGCTCAGGAGCGCCTCGTGGATGATGTGCAGTACGTCTCGGGGTGCGGTCATGCCCACTCTCCGGTCGCGAACTTGCCCTTGATGGCGTGGAGGAGTCGGGCGAGGGGGAGTTCCGCCCGCCACAGCTCCCAGCGCTCCCCAGTGACGCTCGGGCGGTGGCCCTCGTGGGTGTAGTAGTCCCGTGTGCCCTGTAGGCACAGGAAGGGTCCACTGAGCATTTGATGTGAAGGGAAGGAGCCGGCGTTACGCGTCATCCAGCCGTGCGGGGAGAGCGGCTCTCGCGTCGTGGGATCGACGGGGCGCACCTGGATGGCCTGGAAGTCGTAGTCGGTGCACTCGAAGTGCAGCAGGCGTGCCTGACCCTGGAGGTTCGTGAAGCGGATGTAGAGGTCTGGGGAAACGTCCTCGACGAGTTCCATCTCGGGGGAAAAAAAGCCCTCCGTGTCGAGGGCCTCCTGGAGCTGCTCGCGAAGGAGTTGCCGGGAGAGCGCGGGGTGCATCAGCCGTCCCCAGGGACGCGGGCAGAGCGCAGGGAGAGGACGGCGCCCGCCTGCACGCCCGCGGCGGTGAGGGTGGAGGCTCCGTCGAGGGCGCGCCCATCGAACACGAGGTTGAAGACTTCTTGGGGGTTGAGCTGGCCGGCGGCCGCGAACTTCGCGACGGCCCGCGTCAGGAGGGCGGCGACGGTGTCGTTGGGATCGTAGAGGAAAGTCTCGGGGGCGCCGTTCGGGGCGCAGACGGAGATGAGGAGCGCGGGCGCCGCCCGGCTGGTGAAGCGCTCGGTGCCGGCGCCACCCAGGTCAACCACATCGGCGTCGCCCACGGGGAGGTGGCTGGGTTCACGGTGGAGCTGGACGTCGGGTGCCAGGGCGGCGATGCGCTTGAGCCCCGCGCCGGTGACCGTGCGTTCGAAGCGGTCGTAGAGCTGGCCGTCGATCTGGACACGGTAGCGGACGGTGTCCTCGAGGGCGCCGGGCGCGCGGGTGAGGAAGTGTTCGACGGCACCCGGGGTGAGGGGGACTCGGTCGGTGTCGGTGAGGCGGCGGTCGTCGTCGTGGGTGGTGCCCCGCAGGATGAGGGCGTGGGCGGCGGGCACGGCTGCCATCTCGCGAACCTGGACCGGGGTGAGGTCGGGGCGGCTGGTTTCGATCTCGCGGCCGTCGACGGTGAAGATGTACACGCGATCAGGGTTGGTCTGGGTCATAATGGTTCCTCCTTGGGTCGGGGACGTCGGGGTCCCCCGTGGGAAAGAATCTACTAATTCTTAGATATTCTATGTGTAGTCTAATCTACGTTAGGCGTTCTAGCCCAAGTCTTTACATCCTTTGAAAAGCTGTATGCTGAGCTGTCGAGGCTGAGCCATAGGGAATGCGGCCTGTACCTCGACGAGAAGGGAGGCCGCATGCCTGACCCCAATTCAGAAGACACCCCCTTCGGGCAGCAGCTCCGACAGCTCCGCCGCACGAAGAAGCTGACCCTCAAGGATGTCGAAGCCATGACGGGCATCCACAACGCCTACTTAAGCCAGGTGGAAAACGGCAAGATCGCCCGCCCCGCCCCCGACAAGTTGTACGCGCTCGCCGAGGTCTATGGCGTATCCTTCGACCAACTCATGTACGCAGCAGGCCACATCACGAAGCAGCCACATGCAGAGCCCCAGGGGAACGAACCCAAGACCCTGGTCGGAGCCGTTCTGTCCAGCAAGAACCTGACTGCGGAGGAAGAGGCGAAGCTGGCCGAGTACCTCGAGTTCCTGCGCGCCCGCAAGTAGTTTGCGCAGCCCCGCCCAGGTCATCAAACAGGCCCACCGACTTCTCGCCGAGATGGACGTGAATGGGCCGCCCACCCCCGTCGTGGCCTGTGTGGCTCACGCCAAACTGTCCATCGAGGGCCGTTTCTCGCTCGGCCAGTTGCCTCCCGGCGAGTACCGGGCGCTGATCGACGACGAGGTGTTTCACCTGGCCATCGAACACACGTCCGGCCTGCTGGACCGCACGAACAGCCGAATCTACCTGAAGGCGGGGATGGTTCCCGGCCGACGTAACTTCGTCACGCTCCACGAGGTCGGTCACGGCTGGCTCCCCTGGCAGCGCCTGCACCCCACGCACCCGGATGGGGAGCAGAACCTCGACCCCGACACCCGGGCGCGGGAGGAGTGGGAGGCCAACGTCTTTGCCGCCGAGACCCTGTTTCAACTTGACTGGTTCGAACGCGAGGCCCGCGACCTGCCCTTCGAGTTGCAGAGCGCGATGGCGCTCGCGAACCGTTTTGAGGCCTCGGTGCACGCTTCACTGCGCCGGTTCGTCGAGCGGCACGACCAGCGGGCCGTCCTTCTGGTGGTGGAACGATACCCGGTTGTTCGTCCTGCCGGCGCCCGGCACAGGGTGGTGGCGGTCCACTGGTCCGGGCCGTTCCGGCAGCGGTACCGCCAGTGGAAGAAACCCCGGTGGCTGCCCACCGCCCTGTTCGCCCCCCTCCGCACCAAGAACGTCGCCGTGCACTTCGAGGGCGAACTTCCGCTCGACACCGGCAACGAGGTCGTCTCCATGGCACTGCAGGGCTTTCGCAATGAACACCACATCCTGCTTCTCGGGCGCCCCCGCGACGGACAACGTCTGCCCCGCCGCATGGCGCGGTCCATCATGCACACCCGTTGACCTGCCGCCCCGGGCCCCGAACAAGGAGGGCATACCACCACATGGACCCCATCCGCATCATCCACATCGCCGACCTGCACCTGGGCTTCACCGGCCCCCCTACCCTGCTCGTGAGCGAGGGAGAGCAGGCCGGACGGCCCGTGCGGGAGGTGGATGTCGAGCGGGCCGCTGCCTGGATGGCCGACACCATCCCTCGCCTGACGCCCGCCATCGACCTGGTCCTCGTGGCAGGTGATCTGTTCCACCGGTCAACTCCCCTCCCGCGCGCCGTCGCGTCCGCCGCCCACCTCGTGGCCCGGCTCCGCGGGGTCGGCATTGACGTCGTGATCATCGACGGCAACCACGACACGCCCAGCCGCGTCACCCAGGGCAGCCCCACGGCTTTCCTGGAAGCCCTGGGGTCGTGGGTGGTATCCGGGCAGCCACGGCAGATTCGGGGTGACGACTGGAGTAATGCTCGCCTCCGGTCCCACGTCGTCGTGCACGCCGTTCCTGCCAGTACAGACCCGGGCGACGACGGCGTCCAACCGGAGCCGGGCCACGTGAACATTCTGCTCGCTCACGGCCGCCACGATGGAACTTCAGAGGCCAACTCTGGCCGCAGGGGCGCCACGATCAGCAGCGACCTGCTGCGGCGCGGGTGGACCTACGCGGCGCTCGGCGACTGCCATGCCCACGGTGAGCGTCCGCTCACAGACGTCCCGGCGTACTACGCGGGCAGCGCGGAGGCCCTGACCTTCGGCGAGGCGCCCGAGCACCCCGCCCGGTCCGGGGACCCGTACGCCTCGGGCGGGATGCTGCTCGTCACGGCCGCGTCGGCGGCCGACGTGGCTGTGACGAGCCTCCCCTACCCGGGCCGACGCGCCGTCGTCCGGCTCGGGGAGGTGGACGGTGAGCACCTGAGCGGCGACCAGCTGCTCGACGAGCTGGACGCGCGCACGTCGGCCGTCCCCGACGGCGCGGTCGCCTCGGTCAAGGTGCGGCGCTGCCCGCCACACCTGCGCGCCTCGGTGAACATGACCCGCCTCAAGGGCCTCCAGGCCCGTTGCCTGCTGCTGGACGTGGAATGGGAGGTCGTCGATCCGGAAGTGCTGCAGAGCGAGGTGCCCGCGAGCCCGGGCCGGCTGGAGGACCAGTGGAGCGCCTACCTCGACGATCACGCGCACCCCGGGGAGGACGTGGCCTGGCTCCTCGAGCGGGGCGGCGCCCTGCTCCAACAGGCACGGGACAGCGGTCTTCATGCGGAAGAGGAGCTGTAGGATGGTGCGCTGTGTTTGAAGTGTCGGTCGAGAATTACAGGCGCTACCGTGACCGGACCACGGTCCGTTTCCGTCCCGGGCTGACGGTGATCTCCGGCGAGAACGGCGCGGGCAAGAGCACGTTGACCGAGGCGATCCTCCACGCCCTGTTCGGCGCGAAATCAGGCGAGAATCCCCAGGCGGACGGCAGCCAGCAACCCTATCAGGTGAACTTCAATTTCCAGGGCCAGGGCTTTGTGCTGGACGTCCACGTGCGAGGTAATCACCACCAGGTGGACGTGAATGGCACCCGTCTCGTGCGCTTCGGCAGCGGCAGCCTCAAGTCCGCCCGGCAGGTGCTCGGGCAGCACCTCGGCAGGCTGGATCGCAAACGCTTCGCATTGGTGTACTTTGCCGTCCAAGGCGAGACCCAGGTTCTCGTCAGTCTTGCTCCGGGCCAGCGCAAGGCCCTGTTGGAGGACGTGCTGCAACTGGACGTCGTGAAGGCGGCAGTCAATCTGCAGAAGGCCGCGGTGGACGCGCAAATCGGCGAAGTCCAGTCCAAGGTGCAGGGGGCTGCTCACGCGGCGGCGCAGCACGGCGTCGGGGGGGAGCTAGACCAACGTGCCGCCGCACTCCGACGGTCGACCAGTCCGCACACGAGGCAGGAGAACCTGGGGGCCTTTATGCGTGCCCTTGACCAGGCCATCGCGTCGCACGACGAGCGACGCGCGGCGAAGGCAGATGCGTTGGACGCCGCGCAAACTGATCTCGCCTTCGCCAAAGCGCACGAGGAGAATTGCCAGAAAACCTGCCGAGACCTTGAGGGCCAGGACAGGGCCCTCGATGTCGTCAGGCTCGAGAAAGCCAGCGCCGCCGGCGCCGTGCAAGCAGCACGCGCCACAGTCCAGGAAATTGAGCGCACGGTGGCCGGGCGCCTCGCCGCCCTCGACGCAGCGAGGGCAGCCGAACCGCTGGCCAGGCAATACGAGGCGGCAACGCGTCGGGTCGAGCACCTGACCGCCGAGAGGCTCCAGCACGCCGAGGAACGGGCGGTGGCCAGGCGCCTCGCGGAGGCGACGGGTGCCGTCGTGCAAGCTGTGTCGGAGTTCGAGCAGTACGACGGGCTGGACGCGGCCCTGGCGGCCGGCAAGCAGGCGCTTGCTCAAGCCGAGCAGCACTGCGAAACGTTCGGGGACGATCCCCATTCTGCGCGCCTCGGCCAGCTCGAGCAGCGCCTCGACACGCTGGAAGCGATGAAGGCCGACCAAAAGTCAGCCCTCCTGGCGTTGGGTCGCACGGATGAACCGCAGCGCTGCCCGACGTGTGGTGAAGCCCTCAGCAGGGAAGCGGTGGCCCGGCTCCGGGCGACCATCGAGGAGTGGCTGCAGTCCACGTACCCCGGGGAGTCCGAGCAACTGCGGCGCGAGCGGGAAGTGGTGGTCGCAAAACAGCAGCACTGGGCGAGCGAGCGCAAGGCGGCGGTGGCCCAGCGAAAGGCCGTTCAGGGGCAGTGCCAAGCCAACGAGATTCGAAATGCACGGCGGGCTTCCGCCCTCGAAGCACACCAGGCGGCCCTGGAGCTTGAGCGCGACGCTCGGGTGGCCTGCCTGGACCGGGGAATCGAACTTCCTTTCGATGAGGCTTTGGGGGATGACCTCGAACGGCGGTGGACGGTGGTCCGGGAAGAGGCGGAACGGTGCGAGGCTGCCCACGCCTCGTTCGCGCAGGTCGCCACCTTGCTCACCCAGTGGCGGGAGGACAGCAATCGCCTCGACGTGGCGCGGTGTGACGTCGTTGACCTCGAACGGCGAGAGTCAGCCGTGAGGTACGACGGCTCGGAGCACGAGGCTGTGCTGCACCACCTGAGCGAGGCCAGGCTGGCCTCGCAGCAAGCCGCGAAGCGCGGGGCCGAGGCCGAGGGCGCAGTCACCCAGGCTGAGGAGGCGCTGGCGTCGGCTGACGCCGCGGCCGCTCAGTTGGCGCTGGCACGACGGGACGTCGAACGGGAGTACGACGTCCTGGTCCGCGAGGAGCGGCTGCACGTGCACCTGGGCAAGTTTCAGGAGCACTTCTTCAACGTCAACACCGCGCAGGTGATGAGGCGGGCGACCGAGCTGATGCGGCAGGCGACCCGCCAGGCCATCCGCGCCTTGGAACTCGATGGCGACGGCAAGCTGTTCTACTGGGACCAGTTCCTCGCGCGCCACACGGCCAACCGGTTGTCTGGGGGCGAGCAGGCATTGGCGGGGCTGTGCATCCGGCTGGCGCTGGCCGAGCGGGCCCAGGCGATCTCAAGTGATGGGCGCGTCCGGTTCCTGGTGCTCGACGAGGTGCTCGGCAGCCTGGACGATGAACGTCGCCGGCAGGTGCAGTCCATCTTCGACGCGGTGCTCGCCAGCGGTACCTTCGACTACATCGTGATGATCACGCACCTTGACGAGGTCAAGAACAACTGGGCGGCCCACCGCATCGAGATCATCCACGATCCGGTCACCGGGACCAGCAGGGCCACGACGTTGCCGTCCACCTCCTGAACCGTCGCGAGGACATGTCCGGGGCGGGTCAGAATGAAACGGCCTGCGCGAGGGATGGGGGTGCGTCGCCGGGCAGTTCCGTCTTCAGCCGCGCGATCAGCACCTCGGGTGGCAGGCGGCGGAGAGCGGCCATGCTGGCAGGGGGCAGGAGCGCGCGGAACAGTGTGAGCAGGCGATCGCATTTCTGTGTGTCGGGCAGGGCCGCGTGCAGGATGCCCGCAGCACGGCGGATAAAGCGCTCGTGCTCAAGCGAGGTGGTGTGCTGGGGGGACGCACTATTCCAAAACGGTGCTTGGGCGGCTCGGCAACGCAACTCCGGCAGCCCCACCACCTCGACCACCTCTGGGGGGCTCGCCTCCTCCAGAACGTACCCGACAAAGCGCAGCGCCTTCACGGGATCGTCGAATCGAAGCGTTGCATCCGCATCCCCTTCCCAGTGAATGAAGTACCTCGTGCGCGAAGGGCATCCCTGGAGATCGCCAGGGGTGTTGGCTGGCGCTTCGGACTCGTGGATGGTCAACCTCCGAATGCCTTGCATAAATTATTGTGTCTTATTATGTAAATAGCTAAAATAATCTGGCCTACACTTCAGCCCTCAAATGAACAGGACCCGAGCATGGTGCCTCTTTTCGGCCCCGGGAAGCAGCGGGAGCACTGGGCTCGGCAGCATCCAAGTGCTCTGGCTCAGCAGAGAGAACGCTGGCTGGGAAAGCTGCACACGGCTGCCTCTCGCCCCGACCTGGCAACCCTGACAGCGGAACGGGCTCTCGGCCGCCTCCAGGCTGGAGCGCCGAGAGAACCTGTACCTGAGCAGCCTTCGGGTGTACGTCCACGCGTTGGGCGGCGAGCTTAGGCTGGTCACGTCCCTTCCGGATGGCGACATCTCCCTGGAACCCGGGTGCTGAGTGGTCGCCTGCTGACCGCGAGCCGGGCGTGCGGGGACAGGGCTGATCTGCGTACAGCGCCTCAACGGATGCCCCAGCAGCCCTGATGGAGGAACGGGCCTCAACCTGCTGCGTTCGCCAGAGCGGCTCAGACTATGGAGCGGGACCCGGCTCGCCCGGCAGCCCATGTGGTCAGGGGCATGGGAAGTCGGGTGTTCAGGCGGCCCCGTTTGGCTGTCCTACCTGCTCGACCAAGCTGGCATGCACCTTCACCGGGGAGACCAGCCGGGCCAGGTGCCCAGGGGAGAACCTACCGCGGCAGAGGCCCCTCCCCCCGGGTGCGCGCCTTGTGGCGGTACATCCTCCGGTCAGCTCGCGACAGCCAGGCGCCCGCCGCCTCCCCCGGCTGCCAGCATGCCACCCCCACGCTCGCTCCGGCGGATGGGTACCGCCCGCGCACCTGCCGGACCACCCCCGTGACCAGCCTCCCGGCCGCTTCCAGCTCCGAACCTTGGAGCAGCAGCGCGAACTCGTCGCCGCCGAGCCGGGAGGCGCGGCCGGGGTCGCCCCCGGCAAAGCCCGTTCCAAAGCGGCGCAGCAGGTCGTCGCCCGCCGCGTGCCCCAGCGTGTCGTTGACCCCCTTGAGCCCGTCCACGTCGATGAGCGCCAGGAGCACCCCCTCGTCCGCCCCCTGCACGGCCTGAGCGAGGCCGCGCTCCAGCGCCCGCCGGTTGGGTAGCCCAGTCAGTGGATCGCGGTGGGCCAGCTCCTCGAGCGCCTGCGCCTGTGCCCGGGCCTGTGCGAGCTGGTCGTGCGCCGACCGCAGCACCAGGGCCAGCGCCCCCGGCGCGAGCAGCAGGGTGAGCGGTAGGGTCAGCCCGTCGAGGGGGCCGGGCTGGCCGAGCGTCCCCACGGCGTGCGGCAGCATTGCCAGCAGGAGGCCGCCCAGCGCCACCCCGGCCCGCCACGTCGCGGTGCGCGGGTGCAGCCAGAAGAAGCTGGCGGGGAGGAGCGTGGTGGCCGCCACGAGGGCCAGGCCCAGCCGCGGCGAGGCGGGATGGGCGGGCAGCAGGTACAGGGAGGCCAGCCACCCGGCCAGCAGGAGCAGCGTGTGCGCCAGGGGCAGCGCCCCGAGCAGGCGGGCGCGCAGCCGCGGGGGACCGGCGAGGGCCAGCAGGGTGCAGACCACAGCGGCGGCCAGGAGGCCGAGGTACACCGGCGAGGTGAGCCCCGGGCCAGCCAGGGCGGCGCCCCCCAGGGCCGCGGGCAGGGCCACCCCAAGCAGCAGCCTGGGGAGCCCAAGCTGGAGCAGGTGGCGAAGGGCAGCGCGCATCAGGCGAGTGCCCTCGCGCGCGTGAGCGGGAGCAGGAAGCCGGGCGGCCGTGCCGGGGCGGGGACCAACCCCGAAACCCGGGCCGCCGAAAGGGAGAGGATAAGCACCCTAATGCTCCTGGCGCCTCCCCCTGACCCTGATGCCCGTCATCCGCGGGGCTCAGGCAACCGCTGGGGGCAGCGGCCCTCACCCGGGCAGGCCGCATCCCCGCTTGAGCGCGCGCCCCGGCCCCGCTAGCGTGGGTGGCCGTGGCCGACCCTCCCGCTGCCTTCCCCCAGCCCCCCCAGGGGCGCGAGGCCCCAACCACTGGACGTCCGCCCCCGAATGCTTCGGGCGGGGCCGACGCCCCCGACCTGAGCCACAGGAGTTCACCATGACGGCCCACCTACCCCTGCTCACCCTGCTTGCCCTGCTCCCCGTCGCCGCGGCCCAGTCCTTCCAGACCCCGGTCCGCTGGACGGTGCCTGGCCTCTCCAACTCCACCGTTGACTTCAGCTTCACGGGTTGCACCCGCCAGCTAGACACGGCCATCCACTGCGAGCTGACCGTCACGCCCTCAATCGACCGCATCGGCAACAACAATCCGATCACCTTCCTGACCTTTCAGGAGGACGTCCTGGCGGTGGACGGCGTGGGCAACAGCTACACCAACAACCTGGTGTCCGACGGGGGGCGGTTCGCGGGCAGCGCGAGCGTCCGGGTCCCCGCCCGGATCCCAGGGCGCCTGGTGTACCGACTTCAGGGCTACCCCCGGGCGGAGAACACCTTCCGGTTGCTGACTGTGGCCGGGAAGTCCTTCGAGAACGTGGCCATCCGCAACGCGGGGGTGCCGCCGTTTCGCCAGGCGCGCGGCCTGCTGAACGGCAAGCCAGCGACGGTGTACCTGGAGTCGTGCGTGCCGGCGAGCGCCAGCACCGCCAACTGCCTGGCGAGCGTGACGCTGAGCACCAATGCCGGGAAGCGGCAGGGGCAGATCACGACCTACACCGGGGCGGCCCTCGTGCGGGTGGACGGGGTGCCCCGCCAGGGCGAGACGATCCCCTCACTCACGGTCAGCGGCGCTAGCTTCACCAACGTGCCCGTGCGCTGATGCTGGCCGAGTTGAGGTCTAGGCGAAGTTGTGCCCGAGGAATGAGATCCTCCCCGCCGTGAGGAGGGCCGGGTGGCGCCTTCTCATCGGCGCCCTGTCATCCGCTGCTCTCCCCCACCCCATGCCTGCGTGTGCGGCCGATCGGGGCGTTCGCACCATGTGACCTGTCCCGATCAGGCGGCTGGAGAAGCTGCCCCAGGAATGCCTCAACCCCCGGCTGGGCGCTGCTGACGATGGCCTCATCATGAAGTGGCTTGCCGGTGAACTGGGAGAAGGACGGGTTCGATCCGGGTGCCCTGAACTCCAGGCGTTCAGGGGATGTCGCCCTCCCTGGCACCCGGGCGCTGGGGTGAGGCCGAGTGTGGGCGGAGCAAGCACGCGAGGTCACCTCGCCGGTGCCCCTCACCAAGCAGTTACGAGCGTAAGCCGTTGCGTTGGGCGATGAGGTACCCGTCTGGAGGCCCTGGCAGGCTGCCGCGCGACCACCGTCGTGGGGTTCTTCTGCGCCAACAGCGTCCGGGCGCGCTGCTGGGTGCCCGGGCCACTGCCTGGACCGTCGTGCGGGTCCGGAGGCCCGGGGTCCCCAGAGGGGTGATGCTGGTCCTGGGCCTTTTCTGGTTCGTGTTGTGCATCGCCGCGAGCCTCCTGAGCGGCGGCCACTCCACCCGCCGCCCGCTGTGGTGCGCGGACGCCATCGACGCGGCCAGTCAGATCAAGGCGACCCTGCCGGAAGTTGGGTCGCTCCCGGCACCGGGCAGGTGCCGACAGCCGGAGAAGTGGTCGGAAGGAAGAGGGGTCAGACCGGATGGGTCTGACCCCTCTTCCCTTCCGCCGTCACCGCTCGGCGACCACCCAGGTTCCGTGCTCGGTCTTGACCTCAATCTTGGTGATGACGCAGTCACCCCCGGGCCAGGCGACGACATCCCCGACCGCGGGCGTTCCCGCAGAACCGTCCACGTTGAAGCGGTAGTGTGCCTTGCCGTCCCCCCGCAAGCTCGGCTTGGGCGTGTTCCTGATCTTGCTGGCGGGAATCCGCACGTCACTCTCCCCCGTTCTGGAGCAAAGCCTCAACTTCCCTCAGCAGCTTCTGGAGCCGCTTTTGCCGTCCGGCGTCCAGGCGCTCGATGCGGCGGGGCGAGGCCAGCCGGAAGACCCGGCGCGTCTCCTCGGCGAGGGTAGGGGCCGCGCCCGAGGGGGGCACCGTGGCGCCCGCCCGGGCCCCCTGCAGGGCCGCCTCGACGTCCCGCACCCCCCACTCCCCCGACTCGATCCGGGGCAGCCACTCGGCCTGCTGGTCCGGCGTGGCCCGGCGCAGCAGGCGCACCGCGTTGTAGGACGCGCCGCGCCGGATCGCCTCGCGCAGCGCGTCCGGCAGGTCCAGCAGCGGCAGGTAGTGCTTCGTGAAGCTCAGCCGGGTCAGGTCCCGCCCCAGGACCGTCAGGGCATCCTGAAGTGCGGCCTCCACCTCGGGCTCCACCCCGCTGCGGCGGGTGAGGCGGGCGCGCACGTCCTGGGCCGTGGTGGTCAGCCCCAGCGCGGCCAGTTCCAGGGCGGCGCTCGCCACCTCGTAGCCGTTGAGATCCTCGCGCTCCAGGTTCTCGCGCAGTCCGAACAGCCGGGCCTCCTCGTCCGTGGCCTCCCGGACCATGACCGGCACGTAGGCCCGCTCGGGCACAGTGGCGGCCGCCAGGCGGGAGGCCCGCCAGCGCCGCTCCCCGGCCATCAGTTCGGCGCCGCCCTCGACCGGGCGGGCGAGCAGCGGCACCAGCACCCCATGCTGTTCGATGTCCCGCGCCAGGCTGTCCAGCCCGGTGAAGTCCATGCGGGCCTGGAAACGCGAGGGACGCAACTCGTCGACGTGCAGGTACTGCACCGGCGCGCGTTCCCGCTGGAGACTCTGAATCTCCTGATGGACGGCCTGCGTGCGCTGGAGGGCCGCCTGCATCCCTGACGACAGCTTGCGCCGCGTCATTCGGCCTTCCGCCCGATCCGCTGGAGCAGCGCCGCCACGACGCCCTGGATCTCCCGCCGCGCGTCGGAGTCCGGCGCGTTCACGCCGATGGGCTGGCCCTCCGGCTGGCAGCGGTTGTACATGGCGGGTCGGTAGGTGAGTGGCCCGGCGAGCTGATCGCCCAGCACCTGCTGGAAGACCTCGTGGCTCTCCTTGCTGTGCGCGGTGTTCTCCATCTGCGTCACGAGGTACATGGCGACCCGCAGCCCCGGGTTCGTGCGCGTGTACTCGCCCAGCATCTCGCGCAAGCCCTCGAGGGCGACGATCCCCTTGTAGCGCGCGGGCACCGGCACGATCACCCAGTCGGCGGCGTTCGCGGCGTTCGCGGTCAGCTTGCCCAGGCTGGGCGGTGGGTCGATCAGCACGAAGTCGTAGGTGCCCTGCCCGCGGACCTGCTCGATAGCCGCGCGCAGCCGCCCCTCCGCGTTCGTGTAGCCTGGGAGTCGGGCGTCGGTGCGTGCCAGGCTGAGGTGGCTGGGGATCAGGTCCATGCCGTGCACGGGGTAGGGCTCGGGCAGCGGCGCGTAGTCCTCCAGCACGGGTTGCAGGCTGCGCTCAACCGGCGCGTCGAGCACGCCCAGCCAGTTGGTGAGGTTCGCCTGCGGATCGATGTCCAGCAGCAGCACCCGGTACCCGAGCTGCGCGAGTTCGTAGCCCAGATCGCGGATGGTAGAGGTCTTCGCCGCGCCCCCCGCGTGGTTGAAGGCCATCAGCACCGAGGTGCCCCGCTCGGCGCGCTGGAGGTTCTGGAGGTCCTCGACCGACACCAGGCCCGCGACCGGCTTGCCGTGCCGCTGGAGCACTACCGGCTCTCCCGGGCGCAGGCCCTTGACCTGCTGCCCCAGCTGCATCTGGGCCTCGCTGATCGGGACCACCTTGCCTTTTTTGGTCATGCCCGATTTTTATAAAAAACGCCGGAGGATTGCAAGAGTTTTATTAGAAATCGCCGGAGGTAGGGTGGGAACAACGTTGTTCCCGGCGCTCGCCCGTCGCATGAGTTCATGGGTTTTTGCGCTCCAGCACCGTCAATGGGTCGAGGCGGCGCCGCCTCCCCTGGCTCGAACGGGAATTGCCCGGTGAGCGCGCCGGTCAAGGTCAGCCGCTCGGACATCTACCACCTGCCCACGGGGGACAGCAACGACAACCGGACGAGGGGGTCGCTTGTTTTGCGAACGAGGCCGCGGCGCAGGCGGCGGGCTACCGGGCCCCGAGACGTTAGGCTCGGCCGTAACAGGAACCGACCTCACCGTGCTTTGCCCCGACGGGAGCGCGGGAACGCCCACCCCCCGGCAACAGGCCCTCCCCGACGTCGCCCAGGCGCTCCTGAAACCAAACGCCCACTTCGCGGTGCTGAAGCAGCCCACGCTCCACCGCGCAGAGGTGAACGAATGCCTCGCCGAGACCGAGCCGGGCCACTTGTACCTGCGCTACGACGTGGCGAGCGGTACGCCTCAGGAATACTGGATGCAGGTCGGCGCCCACCCCCGGATTGCCCGGAAGAGCGGCCAGGTGACCGTGCCAAGCATCTGACCAGGCCACACCAGGGAGGAGGCACTCGGCTCAATCGTTGGCCTGGGGTTGCGGCTGGGCTCTCGTCTGCCCGTCACCCCACCCCCGCAGCCCCGCGAGGCTCAGGAGGATGCTCAGCGCCCCGAGCGTCAGGGTGACCAGGGCCATGCCCGTACCGCCGACGCTCGCCCCCAGCGGCACGCCCAGCGCGGCGAGCCACTTGCCCACCGTGAAGGTCTGCCCGCTCACGGCCAGGTACGCTCCCCGGCGTCCCTCGGGCACCAGGTCTGCGAGCAGGGTCTGCCGGGTCGGCACGTACAGCAGTTCTCCCACGCTCAGCAGGATGCTGGCCGCAATCAGGACCGGCAGGCTCAAGCTGGCGTTGAGCACTGCGAATCCCGCTGCGAAGAGCGCGAAGCCCACCGCCATCAGCCGGGTTAGGTCGCGCCCCTTGACCCAGGTACTAACCGGCACGGTGAAGGCCACGATCATCACTGTGTTGACCGCCGTCAGGACGCTCATCGCCTGCACGCCGGAAAGCTGTACGCCGAGGGCCGTCTGCGGAGGAAAGAACCGGGCGAGATGGACGGGGATGAAGTTGCTCCGCCCAAATTCGACCGTCATCAGCAGGACGAAGCCGACCAGGAAGAGCAGGAAGGGCCGGTCCCCCACCACCTGCGCGTAGCTGCGAGCGAGGGGCGCCAGGCCCATCCGCTGCCGGACCTCCTGGCGGGTGGGGCGCGGGCCGCCGAGCGTCTCAGTCATGCGTGACCAGGCCAGGAACAGCGTGAGGCACGACATGAGGCACAGGCCCGCGAGCAGGGTGGGGAAGTGGTCCCGGTACAGCCACCCGCCGAGCAGCGTGCCGATCAGGAGGCTGGCGTTGATCGCCCAGTAGTTCACCGCGTACATGAAGGTGCGCGTATCCGGCGTGCTGACATCCACCAGCATCGCCTCCGCCGCCGGGTTGATCAGCCCGCTCGACACGTTTATCAGGGCGAGCGCGGCGAAGGTGACCCACGGCAGGGGCGTCACTACGTTGGCCGCCAGCAGCACCAGGAAGGCGGCGAGCTTGAGCCATTCCCCGGCGAGCAGAGTGCGGCGCCGACCCCAGGCGTCCGCCAGCCCCCCGCCGTACAGGCCCGCCACGAACTGCACGCCGACGAGGGCGGCGAGGAGACCCCCTGCGAGCGCCGGGCCGAGGTGGTCGGTGAAGTAGATCGCCATGAACGGAAACACGGCCCCGCCCACCATCCGCGCGAGAAACGAGTTGACGATACGGACACGGACGTTGGGATGCAGGTGGCGCCACATTGCCCGCCAGTGTCGTGGGAAAGAAAAGGGGGAAAAAGAGGCAGAATGGGACCCGGATGACCCCTTTTCCCGACTGGCCGTACCTGGAGTTGCGCGCGGCACTGCATGAGCGGGAGGACGGTCACCCGTCCCACGCCGTCACCCTGGACGACCTGACCCGCTGGTGGTCGTGCAGCCCCAAGACGGCCAAGCGGCACCTCGCGCGGCTCCAGGGGGAGGGAAGGCTGGGCTACATGCCGGGCCGGGGGCGGGGGAACACCTCGCGGCTGTCCTTCACGGGCGACCTGCAAGCGGAACTGGCGGCGTTGACGGAGCACCTGGCCCGGGCAGGGGACGCGGGAAGTCTCGCCCGGCTTTCCAGGCTGCCCTTCCCGCGCGCGTGGGTACTCACCGAGGCCACCCGGGGCGTCTTCGGGCTGAGCGGCACGCCCGCCGGGGTGGACCGCCTGCGCACGGTCCTGACCCGGGACCTCACCAGCCTCAACCCCCTGCACGCGAGCGCGACGGCCGAGGCGCACCTGCTCGCTCAGGTCCTCGATCCCCTGACCCGCTTCGACCCGGAAACGCAGACCCTCCAACCACATCTCGCCCACTACTGGAGCCTCTCGCCGGACGGGTTGAGCTGGACCTTTCACCTCCGCAAGGGCGTGGCCTTTCACCACGGGCGCACGCTGGACGCCGGGGACGTGGTGTTCACCCTGAAACGGGTACAGAAGGGGGCGTCCTGGTTCCTGCCCAACCTGACCGCGGTGGAGGCCGTTGGACCCTTCACCGTGCGGCTGCACCTAACCCGGCCCGACGCCTTCTTGCCCCGTCGCCTCGCGGACACCCAGGCGCTGATCCTGCCGCGCGACGTGCCCTTCGACGAGACGTGCCCGGTGGGGACCGGGGCCTTTCGCTGGACCGGGCTGGAGGGCGGCTTTCGCCTCACCGCCTTCGACGCGCATTTCGCGGGCCGTCCCCTCATCGACGAGGTGGAGCTGTACCGGGTGGGCGCGCCCCATCACGGCGGGCACTACCAGGTCGACGGAGCCCCACCCGCCTCAGTAGACGAGTGGCAGGCCGAGGTCGGGGTGCAGTTCCTGATCTGGAACGGGGAGCGCCCGGCGGCCGGGAACGCGGCCCTGCGCGCGGCGGTGTACGAGCTGCACGACGTGGCCGCCTTCTGGCGGGAGACGGGGCGCGAGGACCCCCTTGTGCCCGCGACGTCCTTCTTCCCGCGCCGAAGTGCTCTCCAGCCGACGCGCCACCGTTGTGAGGACCGAGCTGCCGCCCTGCTCCGGGAGGCCGCGTACAGCGGGCCGCCCCTGCGCTTCTGGGTCCTTGATCTGCCCGACCCGGTGGCGGAGGGCGAGTGGTTGGTCGCCCGCGCCGCGCGGCACGGTCTGCCCCTGGAACTTCACCGGTATCCCCTCACCGCGACGCCGGACCGGACGGACGATGCCGACCTCGTGCTGCTGGCTGAGGTGGCAGGGGCGGACGAGCACCTGTCCTTCTGGACGGCGATGCGGCAACCCGAGTTGCTGTTCCGCCGCCTGCTGCCCCGGGAGGTGCTCGCGGAGGTGGACCGGGCGCTGGACGGGTACCGCACCGCCCGGAGCTTCGAGGCGTACGAGGCGATCCTCGACCGGGTGGAAGCCCTCCTGACGGGCGGGCATCACGTCAACCTCACCCACCACCGGGTCAAGCGCCGCGCCGTGCATCCGCTGATCCGCGACGTGCATCCCGACGTGTACGGCCGCATCAACCTGAAAAAGCTCTGGATCGGGGAGCGTTCAGTCACGGCACCGACCTCGTGCCCACCCGGCCCCTGACCGACCCACCCCAGCCACACCGGCTCTCCACCTCCCCCGACCCTCAACAGCAGTCCTCACTGATGGGCTGGGGATGACAGACCCAGATTGTGAAAGGCCGCCCGGCCCAGCCGCAAGAGTTTGGTATTTCCCAGTGTTCCCGGCTGGCGCGCAAGACGGGCACGGAGGTCGGGCGGATCGGCCGGACGCAAGCTATTGAACAATTCAGCGCGGTCGAAGGTGAACCCGGGCGCGCCGATCCGCCGCGCGAAGGCCCCCAATTGTTCTGGCGTACCTGCCACTTGCAAGCTGCACACCCAGCCGCGCCTCCCCTGAATCACGTCCCGGGCGTCCAGCCAGCCCTGATGTTCACGCACGAGGTTCAACACGCCGTACCGCAGTGAGGCAAAGGTCTCAAGCTGCCGAGCCGCCACTTCGGGTTGAACGGAGCGGCCCAGAACCTGCCCCAGGGCCTTAGCCTCGATGACCTGCCGGGCCGCACGCCGGGTCCAGGTCTGGGCGTCGGCGGCCGAAGCCCGACTCCACTCTTCCAGGTCGGCCAGCGCGACGGAGGCGGGCTGGGCTTGAGGTTCGGCCCAAGTTCCCCGAACTTTCCCGGCCGCGAAGTAGGCCACTCGGACCTGCACCGGAGCCTGTTCCAATGCGGCGTGCAGTTCGGCGAGGGTCAGGGTGTGACCCAGGCCCAGCCCGGCGAGGCGGACGCGAGCGCCCCGGTGAGGGAGGGTGTCCAGCGGGCACAGCCGCCACTCGGCACCGGGCGTCCCAAACTGCTGGGCCCGCGGGCAGCCCGCACGCTCGGCCCGTGGCGCACAGCCTCCCAGGGCCAGCACGAGCAGCCCGGTGAACAACGGGACGAGCCGACGCCGGAACCAGGACATGACCGGAGTTTGAGGCTCATCCGCCAGGCTGGCTTCCCCCGAAGGGTGCAGGGTTCGAGACCTCCGCTGGCCGCTGGCCCTTCGGCTCAGGCGCCCGTCAGACCCACCCTGCTGTGGAGGGCACCATCAGTTCCTGAAGGCCAGGCTGGCGAGTTGCGCCGAGTACCGCCCCGGGGCGTCCTCCCGCAGGGTCAGCACCCCCGTCACATCGTTCTTGTCCTGATCAGTAAAGCGCCAGAGGCTCGTGACGGTCTTGCCCGCCGTGTTCCTTGCCAGCGGCGTCCACCCCGCGGCCTGGAGTTGCGTCCCGTAGGCGTCGAGGAGTTGCGCGGCGCTCAAGGACGACTGGATGGAAGCGGAACTGGTCCAGCTTCCACCGCCGCCGCCCGTGCCGCTCGGCTGCACGGTCGTGCCGCCCGGCGGGCGCAGCGCCGGAAGGTTGGTCTGGTACTCGCTGCCCCGCCTCTCCTGAAACTGAAGCTGTTCTCGCAGGTTCCGGTCCTGGCTCACGTTCAGGGTGACCCGGGTGACCGTGCCCGCGCGCCGGATCTGGGCGTTGAACCTGAGCTGCTGCTCCAGACGGTAGAACCACACCGCCTCGGGGTTCTCTGCGGCCTGGAAGCCCCCCGCGAAGGAAGGACTGAGCCCCCCCGGGAAGGGCGTCCAACCCAGCGCCCGGAGCGAGGTTCGCAGGGCCGCCTGCACCTGCGCGGGGGAGGCGGAGCTGTCGAAGTAGACGCTCTGGGAGTTGGGAAAGTCAGAGGTGTTGCTGGTCCGGATCAGACTGCCCAGCAAACGGCCGGAAGGAACATTCGGCAGTGGCCCCAGGGGTTGGGGCGGCAGCTGGCCGACCAGGAGCCGGGCCGCCACGTCGATAGGGCCGAAATCATCGCTCAGGGCGCGCCGGGTCAACTCCCGCTCCCGGGCGAGATCGGCCGGGGAGGGAACGGGGCCCGTCTGGGCGAGTGCGCCGGATACGGCGAGCAGGGCTACCAGGAACAGTCGACGGTTCATGCCACCTCCGTGAACTGGCAAAGACGAGACTGGAGCGGAGCCAGTTCAGCTTCACGCTATCCAACCTCCCGCTGATTTCCTGCTGACTTTCGCGCCTGCCACCGGAAGGGGTTGGCTGGTGGCCTTGCAGGATGGTCACTTTCGACCAAGATCGGCCGGGAGACCGGCTTACGTCGTGCCGCTCCTCCTCATGGGTCTCCTGAGCGCCTGCGGTTCCCTGCCCACCGAGTGGCCGTACAGGAACCCCTGCATTTCCTCCTATCAGCGGCCGGACTGGACCCGCCTCAAGGCGGAACTGGAGCAGGCCCAGGCCCGTTGGACAGCGGCTGACCTCCACACGTACGCGTACACCCGCACAGTCTCGAACTTCGCTGGGGAGTTCGTCACGCGGGTGGATGTGGAGAACGACGTGGTGGTCCTAGTCTGAGCGTGGGGGCGGTTTTGTGCCGTCTGGGCCGCATCTCGGAGAGACCGTACGGCAATCCGACAGGGCAAAGCGCTTTGCGCTGTGGACCGCGTGGCGCCCGCGACGCTGGTCCCGGTACGGTGTTGATTGAGGGTGGGCGCGTGCGGACCAAACGTGCATGACCAGGGCGGGAAGCCTGTTGAAGGTTCTGAGAAGCTGCGGAGTTGCGCGCTCCACACCATTCAGCCTCAGTGAGATGGCCGGGACGGCACATTCACGTTCAAGTGAACTGGGGCAGGTGGCCTTCTCCTGTCTGGCTCCCAGCCCCAACAGCGCCGCACGGCCCCGTGTCCTGTCATGAGGCGGGCAGGGGAGACCCCGAAGGTCTGGAAGGGCAGCCCAGGACGCGGGCCCTGCTGAAACCGCCGCAAACCGGCGCGCTGGCGGGAGTGGGGAGAGCCTGGCCGATCCTATCCCGGTGAGGCGGTGCCCGGGCAGGCGGAGCTGACGCACCAACCTCATCCGGGGACAGAAGGAAGCCTGCCGCCTCAGGCCGGGCGCAGGGGTGTGAGCCAGCGCTGGCCGAGCTCGTTCAGGGCGGCGATCAGCTCCTCGAAGTGTTGCGGTTTGAGGACGTACCCGTCGGCCCCCGCCGAGTTCGCCCTCGTCCGGTCCCGCGCCTCGTCCGAGGTGGTGAACACCACCACGGGCACATGCTGGAGTGTGGCGTCACCCTTGACGGCCGCCAGCACCTCGTGCCCGCTGACGCGCGGCGTGTTCAGGTCCAGCAGCACCAGGTCGGGCAGCACGCCCGCGCCCCGCAGCAGGTCCAGCGCCTCCTGCCCGTCGCGGGCCACGCTCAGGTCGCACTGCACCTCACTCGCCTCCAGCGCCAGGCGCGCCAGTTCCAGGTCGGCTCCATCGTCTTCCACGATCAGCAGATGCTTGGACACGCCGCTCCTTTCACGACACCGGGAATGTTGAGGCACGTCGACGGGCAGCCAAGTTCCACGAGAGGGCGCCGGGGACTCGGGCGTTCGGGCGTGACGGCGGGGGAACCCTTCCCCTGCTGCTCCACCTCATGGCCGGGGACGCAACTCCGGGGGCAGGTGCACCTGGCCTGTCCTCCGGTGCCGCTGGGAGGACCGCCGCCGGGGAGAGGCGCGCGCCTCCTGGCCCTGGCGCGACCCGGGTCGTGTTCCCGCTCCGCTGACCCTTCCGGTGGTGGCGTGGTGATCCTCCGGCCAGGCCGCGTCCAGTCGGGCGTGCTGAGCCCAGCCCGGCGCTCCCGGTGACCGTGCCTCCCCAGCCCCTGGCGGCCCCCACCTCATTCGTGGGGGCCGCCAGAGAATCCTGCGCTGTCTCAGGCCGCCTCCGTGACCCGGACCTGGTCGCGGCGCGAGACCGTGAGGTAGGCGACCACCGCCAGGATCGAGGCCAGGAAGATGGCGTTGAGGGCCGTGCTGCCCAGCCCCAGGCCGCCCACGTCCCGGCCCTGCGAGAGGTAGTCCCCGATGGACGCGCCCAGCGGCCGGGTCACGATGTAGGCGAGCCAGAAGGCCAGGATGCCGTTCAGCCCGGCGTACACGTGGGCGAGCGCCACGGCGGCGATCACGCCCGCAAAGATCAGTGCCGAGGGCAGGTAGCCGAGCTGCAACCGTTCGGCCATCAGGTCCCCCGCCGCCGTGCCCAGCGCGAAGGTGAAGAGAATGGCCAGCCAGTAGTACGCCTCCCGCCTTGGGGTGAAGATGCTGTGGATCGAGAGGGTGCCCTCACGGCGATACCACAGGGCGAAGGTCGCGATCAGGGCCACGCTGAAGACCCCGGTGCTGGTCCACAGGCTGACCCCGAAGTTGTCCGTGAGGTTGTCGGTGATCAGGGTGCCGACCACGCTGATCAACACAATGCTCAACCAGTAGACGCCGGGGACGTAACGTTTCGTGCGGAACTGGGCGATCAGGGCCAGCGCCAGCAGGACGCTCATCAGCAGCGTCGTGCCGGTGAGGCCGAGGTGCAGGTTGCGGTTCAGGTAGTCCGCCGCCGTCTCGCCGACCGTCGTGGCCATCACCTTGACGATCCAGAAAAACGCCGTGACCTCGGGAACTTTGCTCCAGAGGGTCCGGCCTGGGCTGAGGGGTTCGGTGGTCAGGGTCGAGTCCATGTCTGCCTCATGTTGTCAGCGGGTGGGGTCGTGTTCACGAACGGAAGGGGCGCCGGAGGGAGTGGTCCTCCGGGCGCCCCAGGGATTCAGAAGGTGAGGTTGGCCCTGTTGTCGTTCCACAGCTTGCGGCCGATCACCTCGATCTTCCGGGAGAAGTCGCCACTGTCCTTGAAGGGCCGGTTGGCGATGATGTCCCTCGCTGTGGTGGCGGACACGCCCTTGAGGCACTGGAGGTCTGCCTGGCTCGCCCTGTTCAGGTTGACCCTGGCCTTGAGTACCTTGGCGCAGGAAGAACCCGTCATGGTCATCCCCTTGGCCACCTGGGCGGTGGGTGCGGCGGTCTTGCCTGCCACCTGGCTCTGGGCGCCGGCGAGACCCGTCACGGTGAGGGCGGCCAGCAGGGCGAAGCTCGTGGAACGGTTCATAGGGACCTCCGGGAGCGGTTCGGGTTCTTTGCCTCGAGGGAACCGCTGGGGGGCACCTTAGGTCTGGGAAGTAAAGGGCTGGTATAGAGCGCCTGGCCCGGCGACCGAGGAGAGTCGGCCCCCGAAGCCTCGCCGGGGTGGCCGAGCGGGACGAACGGAAGGGGGCGGCCTATACGTCGTCTTTACCCGGGGGGCTCACCCTCCAGGCAGGTGGCCGCTCCTGGGAAGCAGGACCCGTGGTCGCCCAGGAGGACCCTATGAGACACGTCTTCATCCCCGCCGCCCTGATCCTGACCGCCGCCGTGGGCACCGTGGGGGCCGGGCCGGTCACCCCGCAGGCCCCGGGGACGGGAAGCGGAAGCGCCAACTTCATGCTCATCGACGGCACCGGCCGTCCTGGAGCGGTGGACGTCTACGTGGACGGCACGCTGGTGGATCGTCAGATGCTCGCCACGGACCAGCCGGGCCGGTTGCACCTGAGGCCCGGCCGGCATCAGGTCACGGTCAAGTCGAGCTACGCGGGAACCGTGCTGGCCTCGACCGGCGTGGACGTGCAGGCTGGCCGCCCCTACGCACTGAGCTTCCAGAACGACTGGAGGGTGGTGGATTACACCCTGAACGTGTCCAGCGGTGACCGCGCGGTCTGGCGGGCGATGAACACCAACTGAATGCGCCCGGACCGTCCACCTCGCCCGTCGCCCCGCCGGTGACGGGCGTTTTCTTGAGGACGTTAGACCCCACCCCGGCTGTGGGAGGATGTCGCTTATCGCTCCCGAACTCACCCGCGCATCGGGCGGGCCGGGGGACGGCTCTCCGGCACGGCAGAATCCCCGCACGACGCCCCGGCTATACCCGGGCTTTACCCCGGGGCGTCAAGCTCCGGAACATGAGACCCGGTCCGCCCATCAACGTCGCCGGTGTGCTGGGAACCCTCACGCTGCTTTCGGGGGCCCGGGCCGCCGGGTGGACCGTCTCGCTCTCGGCGACCGACCCCGCCCTCGTCTGCGGGGCCAGGGTCACACCGGACCTGCGGCTGGGCACACCCCCGGCGGGGACGAAGAGCCTGGCGGTCATCTTCTGGGACGAGCGCCCGGGTGGATTGAGCGGTCGCTGGAGCGTCTTCGACCTCCCGCTCGGCACGGCCCGACTGGCCCCAGGGGCGGCCCCAGGGGCAGCGGCCCGGCCAGCACCGGGCGGCGGCAGGGTGACCCGCAACGAGGCCGGGCAACTCAGCTACACCGCGCCGTGCGGAAAGGGCAAGCACGACCTGTACGTCGACCTGTACGCTCTCGACGTCCCCAGCCTGAACCTGCCCGCCGGGACCCCGCTGCAACAGGTTCACGCGGCCATCAAGCGGCACAGGATTCTGGAGGCCAAGGCGCACGTGACGCGGGTGAACCCGTGAGGCTCGCCTGCGCCGCCGCCCTGGTCGCGGCCCTGACCGCCGGCGCCGCCCACGGGCTGAACCTCTACGCCCACACCCGGGTGGGGATGTTCAGCCCCGCGGTCAAGGGTATTCCCGCCCGCGTCTACGTTCCCAACGGCAAGGACAACACCGTCAGCGTGATCGACCCCGCCTCCTTCCGGGTCATCCGCACCTTCCCGGTGGACGAGGAGCCGCAGCACGTGGTGCCGTCGCACGACCTGCGGACGCTGTGGGTCGCCAGCGATCAGGGGCGGCAGGCGTTGACGCCCATCAACCCCCGGACGGGCCTCCCGGGCCAGCCAGTCCCGGTTCCCGATCCCTACAACCTCTACTTCACCCCGGATGGCCGCTCCACCCTGGTGGTGGCCGAGAACGAGGCGAAGCTGATCTTCCTGTCGGCGCGGACCATGCAGCCCCAGTACGAAATCAAGGTGCCGTGCAAGGGCGTGAACCACCTGGACTTCAGCCCCGACGGACAGCACCTGCTCGCGGCCTGCGAGTTCAGCGGCGACCTGATCAAGGTGGACCTTCTGGCCCGCCGCGTCACCGGCGTCATGCACGCGGGCGGGATGCCGCAGGACGTGAAAATCTCGCCCGACGGTTCGGTGTACTACGTGGCGGACATGATGGCGAACGGGCTGCGTGTGATTGACGGCTCGGGCGACACCCCCCGCAAGGTCGCCTTTATCCCCAGCGGCAGGGGCACGCACGGCCTGTACCCCAGCCGGGACGGCACGCGCCTCTTTATCTCCAACCGCGGCGAGGGCACCGTGTCCGTGCTCGACTTCGCCTCCCGGCACCTGATCGCGCGCTGGAGCGTCCCGGGGGGCGGCAGCCCCGACATGGGCAGCGTCTCGGCGGACGGGAAGCAACTCTGGCTCTCGGGGCGGTACAGCGACGTGGTCTACGTGTTCGACACGCGGACCGGCCGGGTGCTCAAGGAGATTCAGGTTGGGCGCGGCCCGCACGGCCTGACCTACTTCCCCCAGCCCGGGCGCTATTCTCTGGGACACACCGGCAACTACCGCTGAACGGGGCCTCCCCGCACCAAGTGTCCTCTCCGGTGACTGCCTGGCCGGGGGAGGGGGGTTGGGGGACCTCGCCAGCGCGGTATACCAGTCCTTTACCCCCTCCGGGTACTGTCCCCGGCATGACCTGTCTCGTGACGGCCCCCGTTCCTCGTCCCTGTCCTGTGGTCCGGGTGTGAATCCCCTGGTGAGCGCCGTGTTCCTCGGGGTGGTCGAGGGCCTGACGGAGTTCCTGCCGGTCTCCTCGACCGGGCACCTAATCGTCGCCGAGCGCCTAATCGGCTACCGCGACGTGGGCGAGACCTTTACCATCGTGATCCAGCTCGGGGCCATCCTGGCGGTGGTGTGGTTTTACCTGCGCGAACTGCTGGACAAGCTCGGTGCGCTCCTGAGGGGTCAACCCCAGGCCCGACGCTTCTGGCTCAACCTGGTGATCGCCTCGCTGCCCGCCGCCGTGGTGGGGTTGCTGTTCGAGAACGCCATCAAAGCCGTGCTGTTCTCGCCGACCACCGTGGCGCTCAGCCTGATCGTCGGCGGTGTCATCCTCTGGGTGGTTGAGGCGCGCCGGGCTCAGCCGACGACGGTGTCGGTCGTGGACCCGCAGCACACCCCGGAGCCCGATCTCTACGGCGTCACGCCCCGGCAGGCGCTGACCATCGGCCTCGCCCAGGCCGTGGCGGTGATTCCCGGCGTGTCGCGGAGCGGCGCGAGCATCGTGGGCGGGCTGCTGAGCGGCCTGGACCGGGTGACGGCGACCGCCTTCTCGTTTTTCATGGGCATCCCGGTGCTGGGCGCGGCGGGGCTGTACAGCCTGTACAAGGCCCGGCACACGCTGGGACAGATCGAGGGCGGCGCGCCGGCCCTCCTCGTCGGCACCGCCGTGTCGTTCGTGACGGCGCTGCTGGCGGTGTCGTGGCTGCTGAGGTACGTGTCCCGCCACGATTTCCGGAGCTTCGCCGTGTACCGCGTCGTCTTCGGTGCCGTCATCCTGGCCCTGGTGGCGGCGGGAGCGCTGCGGTAGGCACTGGGGGCGAGCTGGAGTGTCCTCGCGCCGCTGGCACGCCGTGTTCGGGGGCTGGGCCACCTGTCCCGGCGGTTCGGCGCCCTGCGGAGGAGACCGCCACCGCCCGTGAAGAGTCCTGGGCCGGTGTGATTCCTGCCGCCGCTTCAGGGCCAGGTGCAGGGTCACGCGCCAGCCTTCTGGGCTCGTGCAGACACGTTCCGCAGGGGTTCCACGTGCCGTCGCTCGGAACCTCCCCCAGGGCCTCGAACCCGGCTGGCGGCGAGAGCCTCCCCGAAACCCGACCCCGGGCCGGACGGGTTCAGGCGGGAAAGCGTCCACGGCCATGTCCTGCGATCCTGCCGACCCCGCTGCCGACAGCCACCTGGGCAGGTTGCCCGGTCGCCGTGGTACTTCCCGGCCAGGACGCCCGGGTCCTCAGCCAGGTCGCGTGTTCGGCGATCAGGCGGCCACGCTCGCTGGCCTGGGGATGGACGTGGACGCCCCGTCGCCCGGTGAACCCGAGGCTGTACAGCGTGGCGAGGATCTCCGGGCGGTGCGCGATGGGCACCCCTGCCCCCGCCCAGTGGTCCGCCGTGGCCCTCAGGCAGGCGGCGACCAGGTGCGGGGCTGCGAGGGGGTCGAGCAGCAGCCGAAGCTGCGCTGGCAGGTCGGGCGGCACCTCCAGATAGCCCAGCGCACCGAGGCGGCGCAGGGTGCCCACCTTCATCTGGGCGCGGCCCAGGCTGAAGGTCTCGACGGGTCGGCCCGCCAGCCACCCGGCCAGCCGCCGGAGGGCCGCCGCCGGGCGCTCCGGCAGCGAGACGGTCAGGCGCAGCAAGATCTGCTGGAGGTGATCGTACCCGTCGAGGCGCACCTGCTCGTCGGCCAGGACGGCGGCAATCAGAGTGGCATCGACGCCGTACCGGTCCGCCGCGTTCCGGGTGGCCCGCTCGTCGGTCGAGGTGAACCGGACGCGACGCAGCCTGGCGGCGTGCGCACGGGGCTGTGCGGGTGGCCGTCCGGCAGGAAGGTCTGGCCGGGCGGGAAGCGACTCGGGCGTCAGGGTGATCATGCGGCCATGATCTGCCGGAGACGTAAAAGGGCCGTATAGGCGCCTGCGGTCGGGCAGGGGGCCGCCAGTGAAGCTGGCGAGACCGCCCGGCAGGAGAGGCAAGGCAGCCATCAGATGCGTAACCGTCGCGCGTCATGCTCCCCGGGCGGCGGTCACCGGCGATTCCACTGAGTCACCTCCTCCTGGAACCGCCACGCCCCGGCCCTCGGCGCCTCCCCCTCCTGCCGGGCGCTGCCAGCCTGCCGCCCGAACGTCACGTTCCCGCCCCGGCCGGGCGCCCCACACCAGACCCGCCACAGAACCCCTTTCCCTACCAACCACAGGGATGGGGACGCCCCGGAACACCCCGCACCCTTCCTGATGCGCGCCAGCGTTATACGCGGACTTTACCGTCTTATACGGCCTTTTTACCGGCCGCTCCTACGCTCCGGGCACGCAGAAGGAATCTGCGGACAAGGAGAACACCATGCGCAAGAATGTCAAGACCGTCCTGCTCACCCTCACCGCCCTGACCGCCGTCGGCCTCCCACTCGCCGGGCACGCCTTCGCCCAGGGGAAGGCCCCCTCCGCCCAGGTGGCCCAGGGCGGTCAGGCGAGTCAGGACGCGGAAACCAACGATGACCAGGGCGGCGCCGTGCGGGGCAGCATCCAGCTTCCCGACGACCCGCAGGGCACGGAGGTGCCGGACGCGCAGGAAGAGGCCCAGTACCGTTCGCTGGCGAAGATCACGCCCACTCAGGCCCAGCAGGCCGCTCAGGCCGCCGTGCCCGGCACGGTCACCAGCGTGAAGCTCGAAGACCAGGACGGCAGCCTGGTGTACGCCGTGGTGATCGGCCAGACCGAGGTGGCGGTGGACGCCGGGAACGGCCAGGTCCTGCGCCAGGAGGCCGCCGGTCAGGACCAGGGCACCGACCAGGAGACGGGTGGACAGGAGGGCCCCGAGACGGGCGAGAGCGGCACCAACTGAGTTCCCGCGCCCGGTGGCTGAACGCTGACCCGGCCACCACCTGACCCACCTCACCACGACGGGCACCTTCCCAGGGTGCCCGTCGTCCTCTCGCCCGACGGTATACCGCGTCTTTACCTTCCTCGGGCAAGCTGCGGGTATGAGCACCCTGCTGTCCCATCGCCACCGGGTCCGACCGGTGGCCCTGCTGCGCCTGTTTCTCGGCATCCTGCTGCCCCTGCTGGTCGTGGGGCTCGTGGCCGAGGACCTCCTCGAGGGGCAGAGCTTCGCCTGGGAGACACCCTTCCTGCTCGCGCTGCACAGCCACGCCACCCCGCTGCTCAATCAGGTGGCGCTCTTCTTCACCACCGTCGGCGGCGTGACCGTCATCGCCCCGATCAGCGCCGTGATCCTGGTCGTGTTGTGGCTCAGGGGGCACCGGCTGGCCGCCTTCTGGGGGCTGGGCGTGGCGGGCGCCGCCGGACTGAACGTGGCGATGAAGCTGCTGATGCACCGTTCCCGCCCCGAGTTGTGGCCCCGCCTGGTGCAGGAACACGACGCCAGCTTTCCCAGCGGGCACAGCATGTACAGCGCCGCCTTCGTCACCGCCCTGATCCTGCTCGCCTGGCGCACGCCCTACCGCTGGCTGGTCCTGGGGCTCGGCGTGGCCTTCAGTGGGCTGGTGGGCTTCTCACGGCTGTACCTGGGCGTGCATTATCCCACCGACGTGCTGTGCGGCTGGCTGACCGGCGCGGCCTGGGTGCTGGGCGTGTACGGTGTGCTGCGGCCTTTCGCGCCGGAGCACGGGAAGGAGAGCACCGCATGAGACTCCTGATCGTCGAGGACGACCCCCATATCGCCGAACTGCTGAGCGACGGCCTGACCGAGGAGGGCTACGAGTGCGACCGGGCCGCGAGCGCCGCCGAGGGCCGCGAACTCGCCCGGCTGTTTCCCTACGGCCTGCTGATCCTGGACGTGATGCTCCCCGAGGGCATCGACGCCGGGTACCGACTGGGGCGGCAGCTCAGGGAGGGCGGCCTGAACACCCCCATCTTGTACCTCACCGCCCGGGGCACCGTCGAGGACCGGGTGGAGGGGCTGGAGGCGGGCGGGGACGACTACCTGGTCAAGCCGTTCGCGTTCAAGGAACTGCGGGCGCGGGTGCGGGCCCTGCTGCGGCGGGCGAGCGGCAACGCCCAGAACACGGTCACCCTGCCGGGGGGCTGGGTGATGGACCTGGGGGGCCGGGAACTCTACGCTACGGGCGTCCGTGCCGAGCTGACCCGCCGGGAGTTCGCGCTGCTGGAACTGCTGGTCCTGAACCCGGGCCGGGCCTTTTCGCGCGACGAGATCATCGAGCGCCTGTGGGGGGGTGATGGGGGGGCCGTGGAGCCCAAGGTGATCGACGTGTACGTCAGCACCATCCGCCGCAAGACCACCGACGTCCTGATCGACACCATCCGGGGCACCGGGTACCGGCTGGGCCGGGGTGAGGCGATGTGACCCGGGGGGGCGGCCGGCGGGTGGGCTGGAGACCCCGGGACTGGAGCCTGCGGGTCAAGCTCACGCTGGGCTACGCGCTGGTCTTCGCGGTGACCATCCTGCTCGGGGCCGTGCTGGTGTACTTCCTGGCCCGGGACAGCCTGACGGGTTCGCTCGACACCACCTTGCGGGAGACGGCCAGCGTGGCGCAGGGCAGCATCGAGGACCAGAACGGCCGCTGGACCTTCTCGTCGGAGCTGAGACCGACCGGCGACCTGGCCATCGAACTGCTCTCGCCCACGGGGAGGCCGCTGGCCCGCGCGGGTCAGGAGGAGCACGACCAGGCCATCCCCCTGCGCGTGGGCTTTCTCTCGACGGCAGAGCACCGGGTGCTGACCCTGCCCGTGGACGGCGGGCTGTTCCTGCGGGTCTCCCGGCCCAGCGATACCCTGGTGGAGTTGCTGGAAACCCTGGCCCGTATCCTCAGCGCCGGCAGTGTGCTGATGGTCATCGTGGCCTGCGGGGCGGGGTATGTCCTGGCCGACCGGGCCCTGCGCCCGGTGGACGCGGTGGCCCGCACCGCCGAGGGCATCGCCCGGCGCGGCAATTACCAGGAGCGGGTGCCCGCCGCGCCCGGCCACGACGAGATGGCCCGGCTGACCTCCACCGTGAACGCGATGCTCGACCAGCTCGAGGTCACCATCGAGCGCGAGAAGAGCTTCGCCCGCATCGCCGCCCACGAGTTGCGCACGCCGCTGACCGTGCTCAAGGGCCGCCTCGACCTCACCCTGGAGCGCCCGCGTGAGGCCGCCGACTACCAGCGTGCCCTGAGCGGGATGCAGGGCCGGGTGGACGCGCTGATCACCCTCTCGGAGGGCCTGCTCGCCCTGGCCCGCACCGACGCCCCGGTGCATCTGGAACGGGTGGAACTGGCGGGCAGCGCCGCGGCGGCGGTGGACGCGCTCGACGAGGTGGCGCGCCCGGCGGGCCGGCCGGTGCAGCTCGACCTCAACGAAAGCTGGGTGCAGGCCGAGGAGGAGGGGGTGGGACGCGCCCTCGCCAACCTGATCGAGAACGCGCTCAAGTACGGCACGGGTGGCGTCCTGGTGCGGGTCCGGGAACGTGAGGTCACGGTGCGCAGCGCGGGCCCCGGGCCGGACCAGGCCCAGTGGACCCGGCTGCTGGAACCTTTCGAGCGCGGCTCGGGCACCCAGGAAACCGCCGGAAGCGGGCTGGGCCTGCCGCTGGTGGCCGCCCTCGCCCGGCGCTGGAATGCCGAACTCCTGCCCCGCTGGGAGGAAGGCGCCTTTGAGGTCAGCCTGCGTTTTCCGGCCTGACCCGCCGTTCTCCTCCCGCCGCACCCACAGTCCACCCCAGGAGGTCCCACATGTTCGACGTATTTCCTCGCCCTGAAGTTGCTCTCGCTGCGGAGGTTTCTACGGCGGTGTCCCATCCATCACCGGCCGATCTCGTGGACGAACAGGGAGGCTTCAGCCCACGCGGCGTGGTTCCGGTGGGAGCATCCGTCGTGCGACGGGCTCGCCGCCTGTGGTGGGTGTGCCCCGTGCTGCTAAGCACAGCGGTGGCCCAACCTAAAAGCCTGCCGCCCTTCTCGCACGTGTTCGTGCTGGTGCTGGAAAACACCTCGGCGGGGGACGTGCTGGGCAACCCCAACCTGCCGACCCTGAACGCGCTCGCGCGGGAGTACGGTCTCGCCACGAACTACACAGGGGTCGCCCACCCCAGCCTGCCCAACTACGTGGCCCTGCTCTTCGGCAGCACCCTCGGCAGCCGCAGCGACGACCCCCGCCAGCGTTTCCCCGGGGACAACCTCGCCCTGCAACTGGAGCACGCGGGGAAGACCTGGAAGGGGTACATGCAGGGGTTGCCCGGCCCCGGGTGGGACGGCCCTTCGGCGGGCACCTACGCCAAGAAGCACAACCCCCTGATGCTCTCCTCCGAGATTGCCGGGAACCCGGCCCGCGCCCGGAGGGTGGTCCCCCTGGAGGAGCTGGACGCCGACCTGCGTTCCGGGACCGTCCCCACCTTCGCGCTGATCGTGCCCGACCTGTGCCACGACCTGCACGGGGCGCTGACCTGCTGGCGTGGCTCCGGGCTGGAGCGGGCCGGGGACGCCTTCGTGCGCGAGTGGGCCGCGAAGATCATGGCCTCCCCCGCCTGGAAGGACCACGCCGCCCTGGTGATCACCTTCGACGAGGGGGGCGGCGGAGACCGGGCCGGGGGTGGGGGCAACGTGGCGACGGTCGTGGTGACGAGTGGCGGCCCGCGCGGGGTGCGGTCGAACCGGCCCTCCAACCACTACAGCCTGCTGCGGACCCTGGAGGACGCCTGGGGGCTGCCCCCGCTGCGCGAGGCCGCGCGGGCGACGCCCATGACCGACCTGTTCACGCGCTGAGGTTCCTATACCGCCTTTATACCGGGCGGGCCTACGGTCGGGGCATGAACAAGAACCAAGGTCTGGTGCGGCCCGCAGCGACGTTCGCCCTTCTCATCCTGGTCTCCGGCGCCCTCGCGCAGACGCAGGTGGCCCCCGAAACCCACCCGGTGGGCGACATCCCCGACTCGCAGGCGTTCGTGCGGTATACCAACGCGCCGGGCGGCTACAGCCTGGAAGTCCCCGAGGGCTGGGCGCGCCGTGACCAGGGTCCGGCGGTGAGCTTCACCTCCAAGTACGGCACCGTCGAGGTGACGGCCCGGAAAGCGACGGGGACTCCGAGTGTCGCGGCGGTCCGGGCGGGCGACCTCGCCGCGCTGGCCCGGACGGACCCCAGCGTGAAGGTCACCCTGGTCAAGGCGGCGCCGTTGCCCGCCGGGAACGCCGTGCTGGCTCGCTTTACCTCCACCTCCGCCCCGAACGCGGTCACGGGACGGCGCGCCGCGCTCGACAACGACCTGTACGTGCTCACCAAGAACGGGCGCGAGGTCGTCCTGCGGATGAGTGCCCCCAGGGGGGCGGACAACGTGGACGCCTGGAACCGGGTCGCGCGTTCGTTCGCGTGGAGGTGAGGGCCGTGTCCATCCTGGAGGCCGTGGACCTGTACCGCTTCTACCACGTGGCGGACGAGGAGGTGCGCGCCCTGCGCGGGGTCAGCCTGGACGTGGCGCCGGGAGAACTGGTCGCCTTGCTGGGCGCCTCCGGCAGCGGCAAGAGCACCCTGCTCGCCTGCCTGGCGGGCCTGGACGACCCGGACGGCGGCGCGGTGACGGTGGCGGGCGAGCGCCTGACCCGGCGGCCCGAGGCGCAACGGGCGGGGGTGCGGGCCCGGCACCTGGGCGTGATGTTGCAGGGCGGGAACCTGCTCGCGCACCTCAACGTGCTCGACAACGTGACCCTGACGGGGCGGTTGCTGGGGCAGCCGGGCGAGGCCCGCGCGCTGGAGTTGCTGGGGCAGCTCGGGCTGGACCACCGGCGGCGCTCCTTTCCGGCGCAGCTCTCCGGGGGGGAGGTCGCGCGCGCCTCGCTCGCGGCGGCCCTGGCCCACCGCCCCGCCGCGCTGCTCGCCGACGAGCCGACCGCCGAGGTGGACGCGGCGACCGAGGAACGGGTGATCGGCGTGATTGAGGCGTTCGTGCGGGGGGAGGGGCACGGCGGACGCTGCGCCGTCATCGCCACCCACAGCCCCCGGCTGGCCGCCCGGGCGGGCCGCGTGCTGCGGCTGAAAGACGGGAGGTGGCAGGATGCGTGAATCCAGGATGGTGGAAGTTTCACCCCAGCAGCTGACCCCCGGGCCCGTTCCCTCAGGCGCGGCGTCGCCCCGGCCGGTGGACGCGGCGGCCACTCCGCTGGCCGAGGCGCACGGGGTGGGCCGGACCTTCACCGTGGGCGGGCAGGAGGTCACCGCCCTGCGGGAGACGACGCTCCAGGTGCGCCCCGGCGACCGGATCGCGCTGCTGGGCCCGTCCGGCAGCGGCAAGAGCACCCTGCTGCACCTGCTGGGTGGCCTGGACACACCGACCACGGGGACGGTGAGCTGGCCCGCGCTGGGTGAGGCAGGCAGCCTGCGGCCCGGCAAGGTGTCCTTCGTCTTCCAGGCCCAGAGCCTGATGCCGCCCCTGACCGCGCTGGAGAACGTGGCGCTCCCGCTGCTCCTCACGGGAGCTGCGCCGCAGACGGCCACCGAGGAGGCGAGGCGGGCCCTGGACACCCTGGAGTTGCTGCCGCTCGCCGATCAGCTTCCAGAAGAACTCTCGGGCGGACAGGCCCAGCGGGTCGCGGTCGCGCGGGCGCTCGTCACCCGTCCCCGCCTGATCCTGGCCGACGAGCCGACCGGGCAGCTCGACTCCGTGACTGCCGGGCACCTGATGGACGTGCTGCTGGGCGCCCTCGATCCCGGCGCGGCGCTGGTGATGGCGACCCACGACGAGGCCGTCGCCCGGCGCCTCGACACCATCTGGCGCATGGACGGCGGTCAATTCCTGAGCCGGGCCACCAAGGAGGGACCCTCATGATCAGTCTGTGGCTCCGCGGTTTGATCGCGCGCCGTCCCCTGCGCCTGTGGGGCAGCGCGCTGGGCATCGCCCTGACCGTCGCCTTCCTGGCCTTCCTGCTCTCGTTCATCGCGGCGGGGACGGCCAACATGACCCGCCGGGCCATCCAGTCGGTCCCGGTGGACTGGCAGGTGCTGCTGGGGCAGAACACGGGGCGCGCCCAGGCCGAGGCCGCCATCCGCGCCGCCACCCCGGTCCGGACCCTCCAGGCCGTCGGCTATGCGGACGTGCCCGGCTTCACGGCCAACACGGGCGGCACCGTCCAGACCACCGGGGCGGGCAAGGTGCTGGGATTGCCGGTGGGCTACCGCGCCGCCTTCCCCACCGAGCTGCGCCCCCTGATCGGCTCGCCGGACGGCGTGGTGCTGTCGCAGCAGACGGCGGCCAACCTGCACGCCGCCGTGGGCGACACGGTGAACATCGGGCGCTACGGGGCCGCCCCGGTGGGGCTGCGGGTCGCCGGGATCGTCGACCTGCCGCAGGCCGACTCGCTGTTCCAGGCGGTCGGGGCGCCGAAGGGCCTCGCGCCCCAGGCGCCGCCGGACAACGTGGTGCTGCTCCCGCGCGCCCAGTGGGACGCCCTGTTCGCCCCGCAGAAGACCACGCGGCCCGACACGGTGCGCGAGCAGCTCCACGTCCGGCTGGGCACCGCCCTCCCCAACGATCCGGGCCGGGCCTTCGCACTCGCCGGGACGCTCGCCAACAACGTCGAGGCACGGCTCTCGGGCGGGGCGGTGGTCGGCAACAACCTCGCGGCCAAGCTCGACGGCGCGCGCGGGGACGCCCTGTACGCCCAGGCGCTGTTCCTGTTCCTGGGGCTGCCGGGGGCGCTGCTCGCCGGGGCGCTGACCCTGAGCGTCGCGGGGGCGAGCGCCGGGCAGCGCCGGACCGAGGCGGCCCTGCTGCGCGTCCGGGGAGCGGGCGACCGCACCATCCTGCGGCTGGGGGCGGCGGAGGCCCTGCTGGTGGCGGGCGTCGGCACCGTGCTGGGCGTCGTGGCCTACGTGCTGCTCTCGCCCCTGGTCACGCCGGGCACGGCGGTGAGCGTCCCCCTGCTCGCGCTGCCCGTCCTGGCGGGGCTGCTCCTCTCGCTGCTGGCCGTGCTGCTGCCCACCCTGGGCGCGGTCCGGTCGTCCACGGTCGCCGCTCAGCGGCAGGTCGTGGGCCGGGCGGGCACGCCGCTGTGGCAGCGCCTGTACCTCGACCTGCTGCTGCTCGTCGTCGCCGGGGTGATGTTCTGGCGCAGCGCCGCCGGAGGATACCAGCTCGTGCTCGCGCCGGAGGGCGTCACCCAGGCGAGCATCCAGATCGAGGCTTTTGTCGCGCCGCTGGCCCTGTGGCTGGGTGGCACCCTGCTGGCGATGCGGCTGCTGGGCCTGCTGCTGCGCCGGGGCGCCCTGACCCGGCTGCTGCGGCCCGTGGCCGGAACCCTGGCGGGGACCGTCGCGGCCGCGTTGGGGCGGCAACGCTCGCTCCTGACGCGCGGGGCGGCGCTCGTCGCGCTCGCCACGGCGTTCGCGGTCTCCACCTCGATCTTCAACGCGACCTACAACGACCAGGCGCGGGTGGACGCCGTGCTCACCAACGGGGCGGACGTGACGGTCACGGGCACCGCGAACGGCCCGGCCGGACCGCGCCTCGCCGCCCTGGGGGCCCTGCCGGGCGTGGCGGGCACCCAGCCGCTGATCCACCGCTTCGCCTACGTGGGCGCGGACCTCCAGGACATCTACGGCATCGACGCCGCGCACTTCACCGATGTCAGCCGCCTGTCGAACACCTACTTCAAGGGCACGACGGCGCAGGGGGCGCTGGCGAAGCTCCAGGGCCGCCCCGACGCCCTGTTCGTCTCGCAGGAGACGGTCAACGACTACCAGCTCTCGCTCGGCGACCGGCTGAACCTGCGGCTGCTGAACGCCCGCACCCACCAGTACGGGATCGTCCCCTTCACCTTCGTCGGCGTGGTGCGCGAGTTCCCCACCGCCCCCAAGGACTCCTTCCTGGTCGCCAACGCGAGCTACCTGGCCCGGACGACCGGGAACCCGGTGGCCGAGGTGGCGCTCCTCAAGGTGAGCGGCTCCCCGCAGGCGGTGGTGGACGCCGCGCGCCGGGCGACCCAGGACCTCCCCGGCGTGACGGTCACCGACCTCGCTACGGTGCGCAGCCGGATCGCGTCGGGCCTCACAGCGGTCAACCTCGCGGGCCTGTCGCGCATCGAGCTGGCGTTCGCGGCCCTGCTGCTCGCCGGATCGACCGGGCTGGTGCTGGCCCTCGGGCTCGCCGAGCGCCGCCGCACCTTCACGGTGCTGGGGGCCCTGGGCGCCAACCAGCGGCAGCTCGGCGCGTTCCTGTCGGGCGAGGCGCTGGTCGTCGTGGGACTCGGCGGGGTGCTGGGAGGTGTGATCGGCCTGGGCGTCGCGCAGACGCTGATCAAGCTGCTCCAGGGCGTCTTCGACCCGCCGCCAGAGGTGATGGTGCTGCCCTGGCCCTACCTGGTGGGCCTGCTGGCCGCCGCCGCGCTGAGTACCCTGGCCGCCCTGCGGCTGGCGCGGGCCGCCTCCAACCGGAGGGTGACCGAGGTGTTGCGGGCAGGCTGAGGAACCATCGGAGGGGGAGTGGCCTGAGCCACTCCCCCCCTCGGTATACGCGTTCTTTACCTCGGCTCTCTAGGGTGGGGGCATGGTCGACCTTCCCCAGCTCCTGCTCAGCGCCTCGTACCTCGGCATCTTCGCCATCGTCTTCGCCGAGAGCGGGCTGCTGATCGGCTTTTTCCTGCCGGGCGACAGCCTGCTGATCACGGCGGGCATCCTCGCCCAGCAGGGCAGCCTGCACCTGGCGGGCGTGATGCTCGCGGTGGCCCTGGGCGCGATCATCGGGGACAGCACCGGGTACTTCATCGGGCGCCGCTTCGGCCCGGCGGTCTTCAGCCGCCCCGACAGCCGCCTGTTTCGCCCCGAGTACGTGGCGCGCACCCAGGCGTTCTTCGAGCGCTACGGGGGCTTCTCGCTGATCCTGGCCCGCTTCGTGCCGGTGGTGCGCACCGTGGCGCCGACGTTCGCCGGCGTAGGGCAGATGCCCTACGCCCGGTTCCTGGCCTACAACATCGCGGGCGGGCTGCTGTGGGCGACCAGCGTGCCGCTGCTGGGCTACTGGCTGGGCGGCCTGATCCCGCACCTCGACCGCTACATTCTGCTGGTGGTCGGCGTGGCCGTCGTCCTGAGCCTGATCCCGGTGGGGCTGGAGCTGCGCAAACTGCGCGCGGGGCGGCAGTGAGCCGGGTGGGCCCAGCGCCCGTCTCCTGATCCGGGGTGGGCGCCGCTCCTCTCAGCCTGTTCAGGATGAGGGCCAGCGCCCCACCCTCGCGCGCGCCGCCACTGGCCCCAACCGCTACTTGCCGAATTTCCTGACCGCCTCCTTCAGGCTGCCGAACTCCCCGGCCAGGTAGGACCACTTGGCGCCGCCCTTCGGTTTGGAAAACTGGGCGTTCAGCTTCCAGAACCTGGGGTCGGTGTGCTTCTCCAGGTGAATCCGGTGGATGGCATTCACGTCGCTGCCGTCCTCCAGCTTGATGAACTTCGCCATGCTCCAGCTTAAGCGGCTCCCCTCGTGACGTCAGGAGGTAGGCAGGCTGAGCCCCATCGAACAGCAGAAATGCGAAACCACTTCCTCCGCTTCCGGGAGCCAGGAGAAAACATCCTCTCCCGAACAGCGAGGGGGTGACACCCGCCGGGCATTGACCCTGTGCCCGGTTTTGGCTATGATGACGCTGTCAGGGTATGCGCTGAACACGGGATGACCGTGCGCTCTGGCACCGCCCGAGAGGGTCCCTACCCGAGAGTGGGATAACCAAGAGGATCAGTTCCAGTTCAACTTCAAAAGCGACGGCACACCTCAGGTGTGCCGTCGCTTTTACCTTTGCACCTTGACCGGTCTGTTCATCTGGGTGTTGTAGAGCAGGAACTCGAACTTGACCGGCTTCGTCTTGGGCCGGTTTTCCAGCTTGTCCGCGTCTCGTGGAAAAGCACTCTCCACGATCAGCCTGAGCTGCCTGCTGCCCTGCTCCTTGTAGGGTTTGAAGTACACCTCGTACTCCACCTTCTCACCCTCCCGCGACGTGACCTCGATGGTGAAGTAGTTGCCGTGTCCGGTGTGAAAGCATTTCCTGCCCATCAGGTCCCGGACCAGGGCGGGCAGTTGCCGCGACAGCTCGTAGCGCAGGGTGTCGAAGCTGCGGTAGTCACGGTTGGTGACGTGCCGGTACTCTAGCGTGGGGTCGTCTCCAGGCTTTTTCTTCTCCGTGAAGCAGTGATGGCCGAAATGCACGAACACCCGGTACGTGACGGCGGGTTTGCCGTCCTGGGCAGGTTTGACGTATTCGCAGGTGAAGCCGTCGAGGTGGCTGAGGTCGTAGACCTGCTCCTGGTAGAGAAAGGGCGGCCATTTCGTCATTCCGGGGCAGGATAGTGTGCCTCTCAGGGAGCGCCCAGCGGCCTGAGCAGCCCCTGCACCTCCTCAAGCCGCCCGGGGTGCCGACGTCGCGGACCGAAAGGCATTCGACCCGGCCCAGAGGGTCCCGCGCGAAGTGGAGGCGCTCCGGCCCGTCGCGGGCGCTTCGCCTTCGCGCTGTTTGCGCTTGGGTCCGTCGGGACGGGCCTGCTCGCCCTGCCGGTGCTCGCGGGCCCGGCCGCCTTCGCGGTGGGCGAGGCGCTGCGCTGGCCCAAAACCCCCTGGAGGCCCGGGGCTTCCATCTCGTGCCGAGTGCCTCGGCCCTGCTCGAAGTGGGGCCGACCTTCACGCCAGTCGACCCCGTCCGCGCGCTGTTCCTTGTGGCAGTCGTCAACGGGGTGGCGAGCGTCCCGGTAATGGCGGTGATGCCGCTGACCTCAAGCCGCCGGGTGCTGGGAGAATTCGTGCTGTCTCCAGGTTTGAAGGTGCTCGGCTGGGTGGCGACCCTTGCTCACGGTGAGCGCCCTGACGCTGGCGAACCTGGGGCGGTGACGTGGGGAGGCCCGGTCGCCCGTGCACCGCCCCAGTTCCCCCGTATACCGCCGCTATACCGTTCCTATACCGCCCTGCCCCATGCTGCGACCATGACGGGTTCCCTGACCGACCTGGCGAGGCGCGCGCAGCCGGCCACCCTACTGCGCTTGTTTCTCGGCGTCCTGCTGCCCCTGATCGTGCTGGGATTGATCGGCGAGGACGTGCTGGAAAGGCAGCGCTTCGCCTTCGAGACGCCCGCGATGCTCTGGCTGCACGGGCACGTGGGCGGGGCGCTGACCGCCTTCAGCGTCTTCATGAACTATTTCGGGGGCCCGGTGGTGATGGGCGCGGTGATCGTGCTGCTCCCGCTCGCCCTCTGGTTCACCCGCCACCGGCCCCAGGCGCTGTTCGCCCTGCTGGCCCTGGGCGGCGCGGCGGGCGTGCAGGCGATCATGAAGCGCCTCTTCCAGCGGCCCCGCCCCGAGCTGTGGCCGCGCCTGGTAACGGAGACGGGCGCCTCGTTTCCGAGCGGGCACAGCACCGTCGCGGCGGCGCTCGCCGTTCTGGTGGTGATCCTGCTGTGGCACACCCGTCTGCGCTGGCCTGCCCTGGTGCTGGGCGTCACGTACTACGCCCTGATGGCCCTCTCCCGGGTCGTGCTGGGCGTGCATTACCCCACCGACGTGCTGGCTGGCGGCCTCACCTCGCTGGTGTGGGTGCTGGGCACGTACCAGATTCTGCGCGGGCGGCTCCTGCCGCAGAACGCGGGGCGTGCATGAAGCCACTCCAACCTGACGACGAGTTCCGGGCCAGCAGAGCGTTCCCAGACGGGTCGGACCTGAGGACGGCGGAGGTCAACCCACCTGCCCTCTCGGCCCTCTCGCGGGCCGAGGACTGGAACGGCGCCCTGGCAGTGGAGGATCACTCCGGTCCGGTCCAGTCTTCCGTCTTCCGGGAATGGCGCTCCCCGCTGCCCCCGTCGGACCGGCAGTCCCAGACGTGGCGGCTGCCGGTTGGGTTCGTGCTCGATCTGGGGACCAGAGAGCTGTCCCGTGACGGTCTCCGGGCGGCGCTGACCCGCCGGGAGTTCGCCCTGCTCGAACTGCTGGCCCGTCATCCGGGCCGCACCTTTACCCGTGCCGAGATCATCGCGGGCGTCTGGGTCGGGAAGGTCGGAGTTCAGCCCAGGGTGATTGACGTGCACGTTCGCGCCATCCGCCGCAAGACCGTGCCGCCGATCATCGAGACCTCCCGCTGCGCCGGGTACAGGCTGGGGGCGGTCACGTGAGGTTCGGGCGCTCACGTCCGGTAGGCTGGAGCCTGTCCCTGCGGGTACGCGAACGGCTCGTGGCCCTGGGGGCTTTCCCGGTTCGCCGCGGCTGGCCTGTGGCGTGCGCGTGACCGCCGCTCCTGCCCCCGAGTCGCTGTGGCCCGCCCGGCTCGCCATCCTGAGCGTGCTGGGGCTGAACCTGCTGCTGGGCGAGCACCTGACCGCCGGGCCGAACTGGCTGCTCCCGGCGGTCGAGGTGCTGATGCTGCTGCCGCTGAGCGTCCTGCGGGGTCGCCAGCGGCGGCACCTCCACCTGCACGGGCAGCTCAACCTGGCCCTCAGCCGCGTGACCCGCCCGCTCGCCCTGGGCCTCACCGGGCTGCTGCACCTCGCCAACCTCATGTCGCTTGGCCTGCTGGTGGGGGACCTGCTGGGGGGCAGCGGCGCGACAGGCCGGGCGCTGCTGGCGGACGCGCTGAACCTGTGGGTCACGAACGTGCTGGTCTTCTCGCTGTGGTACTGGGAACTCGACCGGGGTGGCGCTCTGCGGAGAACCCACCCGGGGACCTTCCCGGACTTCCTCTTTCCCCAGGCGGGGACGGCGGGCCTGGCCCCGGCCGGGTGGCGGCCCGAGTACGTCGACTACCTGTTCGTGGCGTTCACCAACGCCGCCGCCTTCAGCCCCACCGACACCCTCCCCCTCACGCGGCGTGCCAAGCTGCTGATGACGTTCCAGGCCGTCACGTCGATGCTGACCGTGGTGCTGGTCGCCAGCCGCGCCGTGAACATCCTGAGGTGACCCCTATGCGAAGACGGCACGTCCTGATCACCACGGCGGTTCTCGGCGCGGCTGGCCTGGCGGCCTGGATCAACCTGCCCGCGGTGGGGCGGGTGTTCGACGCGGGGGCCGACCGCGTCGCGGCCCTGCCGCCCACGGCCCCCTTCCGCCCCGGTCAGCGGGTGCTGGTCCTCTCGCCGCATCCGGACGACGAGACGCTGTGCTGCGCGGGGCTGATTCAGCAGGCCCAGGCGGCCGGGGCGCAGGTGTTCGTCGCCTGGGCCACCGCCGGGGACGGGTTCGAGCTGGACGCAGCGCTGACCCGGCGCGTGGCTGACCCCAGCGGCCAGGACATGCGCGCCCTGGGCAACACCCGGGCGGCCGAGGCCCGGCGGGCCGTGGCCTTGCTGGGCGTGCCCCCGGGGCGGACCTTCATGCTCGGGTATCCCGACGGCGGGCTCTTCCGGCTTTTCACCACCCATTACGCGGAACCCTACACCGCGCCGCGCACCGGGTCGGGGGCCGTGTACGTGCAGGGGGCCCTGACGCCCGGCGCGCCGTACACCGGACGGGCGCTGGAGGCCGACCTGACGCGGGTGCTGGGCCGGGTGCAACCGGACCTGGTGCTCGCCCCCGCGCCGCAGGACTTCCATGCCGACCACCGCACCCTCTCCTACCTCGCCATGCGGCTGCTGAGCGCGCGGGGCCAGGAAGCGAGGGTGCGGTACTGGGTGGTGCACGGCGGCCTGGAGTGGCCGCTGCCCAAGGGCCTGCACCCGGAACTGGCGCTGACCCTCCCGCCGCTGGCCAAGGGGTTGCCGTGGACCCGGGCGGACCTGACCCCCGCCCAGGTGGCACGCAAACGGGCGGCCGTGGACGCTTACGGGACGCAGACGCGGGTGACGGGACGCTTCATGCGCGCCTTCGTGCGGCAGAACGAACTGCTCAGCACGGAACCGCTGCCGGAGGAGCGAGGGCTCATCGGCGGTTTTTGAAGAGCCAGGCTCCCGTGAACCCGCCGTCACCGGAGTCGGGCTCGGCGCAGACGCAGACGGCCCCTGGGTGGGCACACCCTGAAAGGAGAACAATCCGCTTGATCTACTTCATGTTCGCGACCGGCATCGAAAACTCGTACCCCACCATCCAGGGCGGCCGGGTCCGCATGGACGAGCTGGAGAAGTGCCGCCACTACGATTTCTGGAAAAAAGACTTCGACCTCGTGCAGGACCTCGGTATCTCGTACCTGCGTTACGGCCCGCCCATTCACAGGACCTGGCTGGGACCTGACCGGTACGACTGGAGCTTCGCCGACGAGACCTACGCCGAGCTAAGGCGCCGGGACCTCACCCCCATCACCGACCTGTGCCACTTCGGGGTGCCGGACTGGATCGGCAACTTCCAGAACCCCGACTTCCCGGCGCAGTTCGCGCGCTACGCCCGTGCCTTTGCCCTGCGCTATCCCTGGGTGCAGCTCTACACGCCCGTCAACGAGATGTACATCTGCGCGCTGTTCTCCGCCAAGTACGGCTGGTGGAACGAACAGATGACGACGGACACCGCCTTCGTGACGGCCCTGGGGCATATTGTCAAGGCGAACGTCCTCGCCATGCAGGCCATCTTGGAAGTGCGCGCCGACGCCATCTTCATCCAGAGCGAGTCCACGGAGTATTTCCACGCCGAGAATCCGGCCGCCATCGCCCCCGCTGAACTCATGAACGAGGTCCGCTTTCTGTCGCTCGACCTCAACTACGGGCACCGGGTCTCCTCCCAGATGTACGAGTACCTGCTCGACCACGGCATGACGCGCGACGAGTATCACTTTTTCCTGGACGAAAACCTCAAGCACCACTGCATCATGGGCAACGACTACTACGCGACGAACGAGCATCTCGTTCACCCTGACGGAAGCACCGAGTGGGCGGGCGAGATGTACGGCTACTCGGTGATCACGGGCCAGTACTACGCCCGCTACGGCCTGCCGGTGATGCACACCGAGACGAATCTCGCCCAGGGTCCGCAAGGCGACGAGGCGGTGCGCTGGCTGCGCAAGGAGTGGGCCAACGTGCTGCGGGTGCGCAACGACGGGTTGCCCATCGTGGGCTTCACCTGGTACTCGCTGACCGACCAGGTGGACTGGGACACCGCCCTGCGCGAGAACAACGGGCGGGTCAACCCGCTGGGGCTGTACGACCTGGACCGCAACATCCGCCCGGTGGGAACTGCCTATCAGGAACTGATCGCCCAGTGGCGGGACGTGCTCCCCACCCAGAGCGTCGTGCTGTCCCTGCCGATCTTTCCGCCCAGCCAGCAGCAGCAGGGCGTGCTGCGCCGGGTGGAAAGCGGCGCCCGCGAGCGTGAGCGCCGTTCCCGCGTGGCGTCGGCCAAACGGGGCGTCCCCAACCCGGGAGGAGACGAAAAATGAGCCGTTTCGAGAACAAGACCGTGATCGTGACCGGGGCCGCGAGCGGCATCGGCCTCGCCACCGCCACCCGCTTCGCGCAGGAGGGCGCCCGCGTCGTGATCGCCGACCTGCACGGCGACCAAGCGCAGAAGGCGGCCGGGGAGGTCAAGGCCGTCGGGGCGCCGGACGCCCTGGGGGTGCCCTGCGACGTGTCGAAGCCCGATCAGGTGCAGGGGTGCGTGGCGCAGACCCTCGCCCACTTCGGCACCCTCGACGTCATTGTGAACAACGCGGGCCTGATGACCTTCAAACCGCTCACCGACCTGACCGTGGAGGACTGGACGCGGGTGCTGGCGGTCGATCTGCTGGGGGCCTTTCTCTTCATCCAGCAGGGCTTCTTGCACATGAAGCCCGGCGGCTCAATCGTGAATATCTCCAGCATCCACGCGCGCGAGACCGAGCCGCTCGTCGCCCCCTACGCGGCGGCCAAGGCGGCCCTGCTGTCCCTCACCCGAAGCGCGGCCATCGAGGGCAAGCCCCGGGGCATTCGGGTGAACGCCGTGCTGCCGGGGGCGGTGGACACCCCGATGCTGTGGGACAACCCCAACGTGAAGAGCGGCGTGGAGAAGATCAACCCGGCGGACGTGGGCCGGGCGCAGGACCTCGCGGCGGCCATCGCCTTCCTCGCCTCCGACGACGCGGCCTTTATCCAGGGCACCGGGCTGGTGGTGGATGGCGGGCGGCTCGACCACCTCTGAGGGAGGACGGCGGGCTGGAAGGGCCTGCGGACTCCCTCTTCCGGCTCCGTGCAAACCACTCCGAGAGTCCTCTCAGGGGAAGGGAGACAGGATGGCCCCGGCCAAGTTCGCGGTCGTCGACCCAGGAGCGAGAACGCCCGACGTGACTCCTCCCCCCGACCGCCCGCTGCACGGCGCGCCCTTTCCGCCGGGCCGCTTGCATCCCCGGCTGTACCTCGCCGAACTCGTCGGCACGGCGCTGCTGGTGGGGGTGGGACTGTCCATCGTGATCGTGATGTTCGGGACGGGCAGTCCGGTGACCGCGTGGCTGCCGGGGGTGGGTGAGCGGCGGTTTCTGACGGGCGCCCTGTTCGGGTCGGTGGGGGCGCTGCTCGCCCTGTCCCCGGTCGGCAGGGTGAGCGGGGCGCACCTCAATCCGGCGGTGACGCTGGCCTTCTGGCTGGAGGGCAAGCTGGCGGGACGGGACGCGGCGGGGTACGTGCTCGCGCAGCTCGCGGGGGCCGTGCTCGGCGCGCTGCCCCTGCGCCTCTGGGGAGAACTGGGACGCAGCGTAGAGTACGGGGTGACGCTGCCCGGGCCGGGCGTCTCTCCCGGCGTCGCCGTGCTGGCCGAGGCGGGCGTGACCTGCGCGCTGGTGGGGCTGATCTTCACGCTCGCCAGCCACCCGCGGCTTTGCCACCTCACGCCCCTGGCGCTGCCCGCGCTGTTCAGCGTCCTCGTGCTGGTCGAGGCGCCGCTCACGGGCACGAGCGCCAACCCGGCGCGGAGTCTGGGGCCCGCCGTCGTCGCGGGGGTCTGGCAAGGGCAGTGGGTGTACGTCGTCGGGCCATGTCTGGGAGCGGCGGTCGCCGTGGGCCTCTTGCGGCTGGAGACGTTCGGCCCCCGCCGCGTCCTCGCCGCGCGACTCGCCCATTTTCACCTGCCCTGAGGCCTCCGCCAGGGGAGGACGGGGAGGACATCCCCCGGTCCATGTCTGTGCTGGCGGCGGGCGTGGAGGAGGCGCCCTGGTCAGGCTGGTCGCCGACATGGAGGCCACCCGGCACACGCCGCCGTGTGCCGGGTGGCCTTTGTTCGTCCCGACGGGGCCGAAGGAGGAGTGGGGCTGGTCCGCCGGCGGGCGGACGCAGGCCAGAGGACCAGATGAGCCGCCCGCCCTGACGGGTCAGGGGTGAGCCTTGAAGAACAGGGCGATCTGACGCCCGATGTCCGCATTCATGTAGCCCCGCGACAGATGCGGTCCCTGCACCTGGATCACCCGGACGGAGGCGCCCGCGCCGCGGGCCAGATGAGCCAGCCGCACCCCGTTGGCGGCGCTCCGCACCGCCGTGTCCTGAGGGCTGACGACGGTGAGGAGCGGCGTCCAGCGACCCGGGAAGGTGGCGAAGTCGTTCACGGGGTCATGCCCCGCCAGGCTGGCCGCGCCGTACGCCCGCCGGACGCTGGCCGCGCGCCTGACCGAGGTGCGCACCGCGTCGCTCAGGTTGACCCGCCCCGCGACGATGGCGGTGGCCCGGACCTTCACGCCCAGCGTCTGCCGGTACGCCGTGAGGGTGGCGGGCAGGCCGCCCATCGAGATGCCGAGGGTGTAGATCCGGCCGTCTCCCTGGAAGTGCGGCCGGGCGGCCCGGTACACCCGGCGGATGTACGCCAGCGCCCCGGGGCTGCCCCAGGTCTCCTGACCGCCGTCGTTGCTCAGCAGCAGCACGTACCCCTGCACGTCGATGGCGTCCACCAGGGTGTCGAAGGGCGGGTGGGTGATTCCGTCCAGGGCCTGTCCGCCCCGCCCGTGCGAGACGATCACCAGCGGGCAGTTCGCCCGCCGGCAACGCTCCGGCACGACGAGTCTAGCCGCCCCCTGGGCGTCGGGGATGGCCCGGGTGGCCCGTCCGTCCGCTTCCACCGTCCACCCCCTGGCCGCAGCCAGGCTGAGCCGAACCGGTTCACGTCCACCGCTTGCCCGAGGGGACGTGCAGGCCGTCAGGAGCGCGGCGAGCGTCAACAGGGTCAGGAAAAGGGCCCGCGCCAGGGCAGCTCCTTGCGGCTTCAGGGACAGGGCGTTCGCGTGGGCAGGGCATCGCATGGGGTGACCGTATCCCACGTGGGTCAAGTCGAGGTATAGCGAGGGCAGGTCGGCCGCCCTGGGCGCTGGGGGAGCCCACCCCCTGAGGGAGACTCAGGTCCGCCGCCTGAGAGCGAACGCTGCGACGGCCCACCTCGTTAGCGGCGGGGCGCCAGCGAGGCCAGGGCAGGCCAACTCCTGGCCGCCTGCACGGCGGCACCCACGTCGAGGATGCCCGACCCACAGGAGTGCGGGCTCACGGCGTCGCACTGCCCACCCGCGAACGGCTGGGCAGTCTGCTCCAGGAGGCGGGTCACGGCGGCCGGGCTGAGGGTGGGCCGCTCGGCGAGCAGCAGGCTGGCCGCGCCCGCGACCAGGGGTGCGGCGAAGCTGGTGCCGGTGAGTTCGCTCTCGCCGCCCCCCGGGCGCAGCACGTCGACCCCCTCCCGGGCCGTGCCGCCCGGCGCCGCCAGGGCCACCGCCGACCCCCAGTTGGAATAGGAGGTGCGCCGTCCTCGGTCGTCGGTCGCGGCCACCGCGATGACGCCCCGGCACCCCGCCGGGGTGTTGCGGGCCGCCGGGATGTGCAGGTTGCCCGCGGAAGCCACGATCACGGTGCCCCGGGCGAGCACCTCGTCCACGGCACGCTGCATCGCCGGCGCGCACCCGGTGTGCGGCACGGTGTTCAGCGAGAACGACGCGTTGATGACGCGTGCGGGGAAAGGATTGCGAGGTGCGCCCGGCACGTCCAGCCCGGCCGCCCAGCGCAGGCCGTCCCGCGCGTCCGCCAGGGTGGTCATGTTCGCCCGGCCGATCACCCGCACGTGAACCAGGCGGGCCTGCGGGTTGACGCTGTGGACGATGCCGGCGACGGCGGTGCCGTGGCCGCCTGCCCCGCCTCTGGACGCGAGAGGGTTCGGGTCCCGGCCCGTGCCGTCACCGGCATTGCGGGGGTTGGTCACGAAGTCGTAGCCCGCCCGCTGAACCCCGTCCAGGAGGGGCTGCTCCGACATCCCCGTGTCCAGGATGGCCACCGTGACGGGGTGGGCGGCCGCAAACATCACTCCCGAGGCTGGGGGCAGGTGGATGCTGTTCAAGTTCCACGGCACCTCCGCCCGGTTGACTCCCCAGATTCCCAGGGCAGCCGACACGGTGACGGTCAGCCCGGCCCACCACACACCTTTGGTCTTCATGCCCTCAGCCTCGCCCGAGAAGGTTGAGGACCGGTATAGCGTGCCGAACTCCACGGCATCCGACGGGCGCTGCGGCACCGACCGGGAGGAACCGGGGTGCTCCGCCGGACCGATCCGAAGAGGGTTCGGGAGGCGGCCCGGCAGGACGTCTCCTCGCCGGGCCCGTTGCCGGGTGCTGCGAAGGGAGGCGCCACCGCCCTCGAGTGCTCCGGCGAGGTGCGGAACCTTCCCCAGTCGCCCTATGCTCTCCTTTTCGTATGCCTGACCTTCCACGCCTCCGTCCGGCCACCCCGACCGACCAGGCTGCCGTCGGCCGCGTGGCGTACCTGACCGGGTTTTTCGGCGAGAGCGCCGAACGCTACTTCCCGGACCCGGCCCTCTTCGCCGACCTGTGGGTGCGGCCCTACCTGGAAGAGACGGGGCCGGCGAGTCTCGTCGCGGAGGTCGGCGGCCAGGTGGTCGGCTACGTGCTGGGAGCGTCTGCCCCGAACGTGTACAGGCGCGCGCTGAGGACCGTCGTCCTGCGCCGGGTCCTTCCCCGGTGGCTGGGCGGCCGGTACACCCGGCCGCTGGCCGCCGGCCCCTACCTGCTGCGGGCGCTGCGCTTTCCCTCGCCACACGCGCCGTGGGACGTCTACCCCGCCCACCTGCATCTCAACCTGCTCCCCGCCGCACGGGGCTCCGGGTTGGGTCGGCGGCTGCTCGAAGCGCACCTTCGCGCACTCGAGGCGGCGGGAGTGCCCGGCGTTCAGCTCAGCACCACGCGCGAGAATGCAGCCGCGCTCATCCTGTACCACAAATGCGGCTTCGAGGAGGTGGCGGCCCGCGTCACCCCCTTGTGGACCCCGTGGCTGGGCCGTCCGGTCGAGCACCTCGCGCTCGCTCGCCACCTGTGAGCCGCTTCCCCCGCTGGCCCACGCGGGAGACTGATTTCGCTGGAGGCCTCGACCGGTTGAAGCGGTCGGAGGTGTTGAATTCTCAGGAGACCGGGCCGCTCATGCCGCCGAACCCCCTCCGCTGCCGTCTCCTCACCCACAACCAGCCGAGCCCCAGCACCAGGGCCACGGCCAGCCCCGCGGCCACCTCGGCCCCCACCCGTTCCAGCCGGGGGAGGAGAGCCGCGCCAAAGCGCCACAGCACCACCTGCCAGACACCGACGTGCAGCAGGGCCCCGAGAAAGCTGAACAGGACGAAGCGTGGGAAGGGGTACCGGGCCGCTCCCGCCCCGAGGGTGATGGGCGTCCGGAGCGAGCCGACCGTGCGGCTCAGGATGATGACCCCGGCGCCCCACCGGTCGAGCAGGGCCTGTGTCCGTTCCCCTTGCAGAGAACGGGTCCAGCGCGCCGGGAGGCGGTGACCGCCCCAGCGACCGGCGGCGTAGCCCAGCAGGCTGCCGCCCCAGTTGCCGAGGACGCCCCAGAAGAGCGCGGCCTCAAGCGTCGTGCGGCCCGCGTCGATCATCGCCGACTGCGCCAGCATCGGGATGACCCCGGGCACGCCCGGGACGCCCGCGCCCTCCAGGGTCAGGAGCCCGAAGGTGGCCGCGTTGAGTAGGGTGGGATCGAGCGAGGCCAGCCAGAGGCGCAGGTTCACGGTGCCCGTCCAGCCCGGGCGGTGGGCAGACGCCTCATCGCGCGAGGGCGCCCGCGGTGTCCACCCGGTAGCCCTTCTCCCGCGCGACCTTCAGCAGGTCGGGCAGGGCGGCCAAACCGTCCGGCGCGTTGTCGTGCAGCAGGATGATGCCGCCGGGCCGCAGGTTGCGCGCGAAGCGGGCCTCGACCGTCTCCACCCCGGGGTTGGCGAAGTCGCCCGGGTCGTCCGTCCAGAACACGGTGGTGAGGCCCAGCCCCCGGGCGACGTTCAGGACACGGGCGCTGTATTGCCCGCCCGGGGGCCGGAAGTACCGCACCGGCTGGCCGGTCAGGCGCGTGAGCAGGTCGTTGGTGGTCTGCAATTCCCGGGTGATCTGCGCGTCGGTGAGCCCCGGCAGCCGCACGTGGTGGTAGGTGTGGTTGCCGAGTTCGTGTCCGCCCGCCACGAGGTCGCGGATGAAATACGGGTAGGCCTCGGCATTGCGGCCGATCACGAAGAAGGTGGCCCGCGCCCCGTCCCGGCGCAGGAGGTCGAGCACCAGCGGGAAGTACATCGGGTGGGGCACATCGTCGAAGGTGAGGGCCACCTGGCGCCTCGTGGGGTCCCCCTTGTACAGCAGCCCGCCCCGCACCCCTCCGCGTGTCTGGGACAGGAGCTGGTCGAGGCGCTGGCGCAGCAGCTCGGCCTGGGTGCCGAAGAACACCGGGAGGCGTTCGAGTTCCTCGCTGGGCGTGAGTTCGGGCTCGGGAGGGGTCGTGCCGGGGTTGGTCCAGAGCCGGTCGTAGCGGCCGTCTGCAATCTCGGCCCGGAAGGTCGGCAACCGGTCGCGCGGCACCGAGAGGGTCAGCAGGGGGAGCGGGCCGCCGAAGCCCCAATACCCCTGGGCGCGGTAGACGCTCACGTCCACCTCGCCCAGGCCGGGCGCGGCGCGGAAGGTCCGCAGCACGCTCTCGGTGGCGAGGTCGAGCGCGCGCCGCCCGGTGGCCTCCCGGTCCGGCAACAACACCAGCGCGTGGGCGACGCGGAGAAAGCCGTTGCCCAGCACCTCCACCCGGCGCACCTCCGGGATGGCCGGAGTCAGGCGCAGGGTGGGAATGACCGGCGCCGCCCGGGTGCCGGGCGCCGTGGGCTGCACCGCGCCGGGGGACGTGACCTGCGGGATGGGGGCGGGCCGAGCGGGCGCCGGTTGGGCCAGGACCGTCGGGGTCAGGGCGGCCGTGATCAGCAGCAGGGGCAGGACGCGGGGCATGACTCCAGGGTACGGACCGGTCGTTAAATCCGGGTATAGCCGGATTGGCGCGGCGCTATACCAGACCTTTACCGCGTTATACGCGGTTTTTACCGTCCTCCGGCACACTCTGCCCAGGTCGAGGCACCGTGCCCGGCCAGAAACCCAAGGAGAATCCCTGATGAACAAGAACACCCGCACCGTCCTGCTCGCCCTCGCCACCTCCGCCGCCGTCGCCGTGCCGCTCGCCGGGTACGCCTTCGCGCAGAGCACCCCGGCCGTCCGCACGACGGTGGCCCAGGCCCAGACCGGCAGCCAGAACGAGGGCGCCGAGGGCAACGAGCAGAACGAGACCCCGGCCTACCGGGGCAGCATCCAGCTTCCCGCCGAGCAGCCGGGCGTGGAAACGCCCGACGCCCAGGAGGAGGCGCAGCTCCGCACCCTCGCCAAGATCACCCCGCAGCAGGCCAGCCAGGCCGCCCAGGCCGCCGTGCCCGGCACGGTCACCAGCGTCAAGCTCGAGGACGAGGACGGCAGCCTGGTGTACGCCGTGGTGATCGGCCAGACGGAGGTCGTGGTCGATGCCGGCAACGGCAAGGTGCTGCACCAGGAGGCCGCCGACAGCGAGAACGAGGCCGGGGAGACCGGGCAGGAGGGCAACGAGCAGGCCGAGACCAACGGCTGATCCAGGCCAAATTCAGGGGAGCACCTTCATGGGGTGCTCCCCTTCTCGCTGTGGTCAGGAGACAGCTTCTCCAGGGTTCGTCGCCACGTGGGCGTTCACGAGCCGGGCCAGGTCCGCGAGGACGGCGCGGCCCGCGTCATTGGGCGCGACGTAGAACACGGTTTCCCAGCCCGCCTCCGACAGGGCCACCGGGACCAGCCGGTCGTCCGGAGTAAGCACCGCCCCGGCGTCATCCAGGCTTACCCCGGGCGGCAACTTGACCGTGACGCCCTGCGAGCCTCCGGGGTGGACGATCAGGGTGGCGTCGAGAATCCGGGCGTTGGGCACCTTGATCACGCCCGCCAGGCCGGACAGCACGGTGTGCGTGAGGGTGAGGTCGCGGACCTCGCCGCCGTACTCGACGCCGCCGAAGGCCCAGGACCGGACGGTGACGCGGTCGCCGACGCGAAAGGCGCGGCTGGAGGTCAGCACCAGGCCCGCCATGACGTTCGCCAGCAGGGACTGGGCGGCCAGGCCCAGCACCACCGTCAGCACCGTGCCCCCGGCGAGCAGCCCCGTCAGCCGGAATCCCCCGGCCCCCAGCGCGACCAGGGTCACGGCGACGAGCATCAGCAGGTGAGCGATCCGCAGGGCGGGCAGCAGGTGCGGCGTGCCCACGCGCACCAGCGCCCGGCGGGCCAGCAGGGACACGCCGCGGGCCAGGAGCAGGCCGCCGACGAACAGCAGCGCGGCCGAGAGGCGGCGGCTGGTCAGGTTCGGTTGCAATTCCTCGAGGATCGACGGGCTGAGCAGGAACAGCAGCCCGGCGACGACGACGGGCCACCAGGACTCGCGGGCGGGGGCGGACGTCACGGCCCCCATCATGCCGGAACGGGGGGACCGGGATGGACCCGGGGTGGGGTCGCTTGGGCCTGGGTCCGCATCAAGAGGTAGCCGCCGAACGGGCCCAGACGAGGGCGTCCTGCACGCCGCGCGGGGTGTGCCCCTGCGCGGCGTAGAGCTTCGCGGCGGCGAGGTACTGCGCGCGGGCGGCCCCGGGGCGGCCCTGCTTGCGGTACACGTGGCCGAGCACGTACGCCGCCAGGGCGTTGTGCGGGTTCTCGCGCAACGCGGCCTGGAGCCACCGCTCGCTGCCTTGCAGCCCCGCCGGGGTGGCGCGCCCGACCCCAGTGCCCAGCAGGCCGCCGGGGGCCCGCTCGCCCCGGTAGTAGTCGAACTGCGAGCGCAGGTAGGCGAGGTCGAGGGCTGACACCCTGGAGAGCGCCACCGGCCCGCCGCCGTCGGCCCGCCGGTAGCCGGTGATCGTCTGCCCGGCCCCGTACTGGGGCAGCAGGAAGCGGTACGCCCCGTCCGCCCAGGTCAGCAGCCCCCGGTGCTCCACGAAGGGCGTCGGGTCGCTCGCGTCGATCAACAGGTCCGCGCGGCCGGACGGCAGGCGCAGCGTGGCCGTGACGTGCCCGAGGTTCGTCTCCTGACCGCTGAGGTTGCGCCAGACCATGACCGCACCGGCCTGGAGCCCTGCCTCCTGCAACAGCCCGGTGATCAGGACGCTCTGGAGCAAGCACTGCCGCTCGCCGGACCGCGCCGCGCTCGCGAACTCGAAGCCGCGTTCCAGGCTGAAGCGCGGCAGGGCGGCCTTCACGAAGCGGTGCGCCCAGGCGGCGGTCTCCCGGGCCAGCCGGTCACGGTCCGCACCCGTCGCCAGGAGGAGCTGGGCACGCCGACCGGCGAGTGCCCGGCCCAACGAGGGTTCCTTCAGGAGCAGCACGTCCTGGCGGCGGTAGGCGTCCGTGAGCCAGGCGTCGAACGAGCCGGAGAGTCCGGCCCGGCGGTAGGACTCCGCGCCGAGCGTCTGGAAGGCTCCGGAGGTCAGCGGGAGGGTGGCGGGGGCGGCCAGTGCGGCGGGGGCGAGGGCCAGCAGCAGGGCGAGGGAACGGATACGGTGCATAAGCGACCTCCAGGAAAGGGGCGGGTGGCTCAGAGTTTCCAGATCAGCCCGCGCCGGGCCAGCCAGACGAGGCCCAGCCACACGGCCAGGACGTAGCCCAGGGTGTAGGTCCAGCCTCCCCAGAGCCCGCCCAACTGCTGGCGGGCGAGGGTCAGCAGGGCGCCCTGCATGGGCTGAGAGGTCCCCCCCCAGGTGACCGTGAGGCCCTGCAAGACCCAGACCTTGACGAGGATGGGCAGCACGTAGGCCGCAAGGGCGTTGCGCCCGGGGATGGTGAGGGGCGCGAGCAGCCGCGCGCCCCCCGGCAGGCGGCCAGCGTCGCCGGTCAAGTACATCGCCAGCAGCCCGAGGGTCCCGAGCCCCGCGGCGTACAGCAGGTAGGGCGGCGTCCACAGCGCCTTGCTCAGAGGCAACGAACCGCTGGCGGCCCAGGCGTACCCGGCGGCGCTCCAGGCCAGGCCCAGCCCCAGGAGTGTGGCGGGGGCGCTCGCCCGCCTCGCTTGCAGGGGCCGCGCGGCGAGGCTGCCCAGCAGCACCAGGGCGGTCGCCGGCACGACGGACGGCAGCCCCCGCAGGCCCAGCGGGGTGAGCCAGGCATTCACGGCCTGCACGGGGTGGGCGGTCTCTCCCAGGACGCCCCGCCCGGCCGCGTGAGGCATCCAGAGCAGGAAAGCGGCGTACGCGCCCAGCAGGGCGGCGGCGGCGAGGGCTTGCCAGCGGACCCGCCAGCCCTCCAGCAGCGCCGCGAGGAAGGTGGACAGGGCGATCAGTTGCAACACGCCCAGCCCCAGCATGAACTGCCCCCCGGTCACGCTGGTGACGAAGGCCCCCACGAGGTAGAGCAGGGCCGCGCGGCCCGCCAGCCGCCGGACGCGCGCGAACCCGGTGAGGTCCGAGCGGCGCATGGCCGCACCGGCGAACGGCAGGGCGGCACCGGCGCAGAAGAGGAACCAGGGAAACACCAGGTCGGTGAGGGTCACCCCGCCGAACGGTGCGTGCTGGAGTTGGGCGGGCGTCTGGCCGCCCACGGCGACGTTGTTGACGAGCAGCATCAGGAGGACCGTGAGGCCCCGCCAGGCGTCGAGGGCCAGCAGCCGGGTGGAGCGCACTGTGACCGGGAGGTCCAGGGAAGGTGGTGCGGAGGCCGCCCGGGTGGCCCAGGACATCGGTCGCATGGGTCCAGTCTTCGCCCTCACCGTTAAATCCGGGTATAGCCGCGTGGCAGGGGCTGGAACAGCGTGTGGCTGCGGGCGCAGGAGGTGACGCCCGCCCGGGGAGAGACCACCTCCGGCTCCCCCTGGTCCTGGCGGTGTCTCCTCCCACGGACCCTCCGTGCGCCGCGCTCAGGGCCCTCCCTGGTACAGGCGGCTGGGGTAGTAGTACCTCGCCAGCAGCAGTTTCCCGAGGGCCGCCAGGGGGACGGCCACCAGCGCCCCCACCAGGCCCAGCAGATGCAGCCCCACCAGGATGCTCAGGGCGACGGTGACGGGATGGAGGTTGGTGGACCGGCCGAGGATCAGGGGCGAGAGCACATGGCCCTCCAACTGGTTGCCGAGCAGGAAGACCCCTACGACCAGCACGAGCTTGAGCCACCCCAGCGGCGAGGCGAGGAGCAGCGCGGGGACGAGCGCGATGATCACGCCCAGGTACGGCACGAGGTTGAAGACCCCCGCCAGAAAGCCCAGCGCGAGCGCGGACGGCACGCCGATCAGCGCGAGGCCCAGGGCGACCAGGCTCCCGATGGCGAGGGCGATCACCACTTGCCCGCGCACGTACCCGCCCACCGACTGCTCCACGCCGCGCGACAGGTCGAGCGCCAGCGGCTGCCAGGAGCGCGGCAGCAGGCTCAGCAGGGTGTGGCCGATCTTCTCGTAGTCGGCCATCATGTACACGCTCAGGATCAGGACGGCCACGGTCTCCGCGAGGGTGCTCGCCACCCCGAACAGCCGTCCCAGCAGCGGGCCGCCCGGGGCGAGCAGACCTTGCAGGAACGGCAGCGTGTCCCGCGACAGCAGGGCCGTGCTGCTGGTGATCAGGGTGGTGAGCTGGGCGCGCAGGCCGGCGGTCCAGGGCAGGTTCGGGCGCGCGGCCAGCCAGCCGTCCACGAAACGGCTGACATCCTGGGCGACCGCCGGCAGGCGGCCCACGAGGTCGATGAGCTGCGTCCCGACGGCCACCAGGAGCGAGGACGCCAGCGCCGCGAGCGCGAGCGCGATCAGGAGCACCACACCGACGCCCACGCCACGCCGCAGGTGACGGCGCTCCAGCCAGGTCAGCAGCGGGTGGGAGAGATAGGCGATCAGGTAGGCGGTCAGGCCCACCGTGAGCACGGGCGCCAGGTCGCGGGCCAGCCAGAGCGCCAGGGCGATCACTCCGAGAAACACGGACGCGCGCACATAGGGATTGCGCCACACGAGCGCGAAAGCGTTGCCGGACAAGGGTGAGCCTCCTTCAGGGGCGCCGCACGGACCTGGTTGAATGAGGATCAGGTCACTCGGCGGGAAGAGCGGAAGCGGTGGGCCCCGGACGTCGGGTCGGCGCCCAGAATGCTTAGGGTCTCCAGCCACCCCTCCCGAAAGCGGACCGGATGCCCGGCTTTTCACGATGCTCCGAAGGCCAACCTGTCACTGGTCAACCCGGGCTGATCCCCGAGGCCGAAAGACCCCCCACCTCTACACGCGGAAGGTAAAGGCCCGGTATGGCGAGGCCCGACACGGGCAGGGGTCGTGAACTCGCGCACTCCGTCCCCGCCCAAGGTGCCGGGAAGACCCGTCGTTCATCCCCCGTCGCCGGGGTGAAGGGGTGGCCGCTCCGTTCCACCCCAGGAGGCGGCTGCCGTCCGGTCAGGTCCTGCGGTCGCAACGTCCATTTCTATACCGGGGCTTTACCCCCGGGGCTCATCCTCGACCCATGACCGTCCTGACCCCTCGGCGTTCGTCTTTCTGGACGCGCCCACCACGCCGAGCCCCGGGCATCTGGCGGCGTCCCGGCACGCCGGGGAGAGTGTGCATTCCCGGCGTCACGCTGGCCCGGCTCGCCCGTTGCGCCGCGGCAAATGTCCCTGGACCTGCGCGCCCCCGCCGTCCCAGGGACGTCCGGAGGTGTGCCCCGAGTCGACCCGGGCTTCCGGTCTCCTCCCACCACCTCATGCGGACCGGACGGGTTGGCGACCGCCCTCACCCGCAAGCCGGTAGGCCGAGCACCGCGTGTGGTCCGGCACGCGGAGTCCCCGTCATGGCGACGGGTGCCTCCAGGGTGAGGCGGCACGGCACCCCGGACGGAGCGGGTGAGCGCCGTGCCTGACCATAGGGGAGGAACCACTTCCGACCTGGAGACATGGATTGGCCGACGGAAGCAGACACCAGCGCGGCGTTCACCTCGCTCAATGGGGAAGGTGGGACGTCCGTCCCCTGCGACCAGGGATGCCTGGCTCTGGCGCAGCCGCCCAATTCGGCGCAGGCTCGGTGACAAGATGACGACGAAGCCCCGCCGCACCCGGAGTCTCCTGCTTGGGCCTGCCAGCCTTCGCCGCGAGCTGGCCGTGTCCGGCGTGCTGAGTGTGCTGGGCCTGCTCGCCACCGCCGCCGCGTTCGTGCTGACGGCCCGCGTGATCGCCGCCGGGCTCTTGCAGGGGCAATCGCCTGGGCCCAGCACCGTCGTGACCGTCGCGGCGCTGCTGCTGGCGCGTGCCGGGGCGGGCGCCGCCCGGGAACGCCTGGGGACCCGGCTCGCGGCCCGATTGATCGGGACCTGGCGCACACGGCTGAGCGAGGCATCTCTCAGGCTCGGGCCGGTGGCGCTTGCGGACACGCGGGGCGCGGACCTCGCCACGCTCGACGCGGAACTCGGCGCGCGGCTGACGCCCTACTACGCGCGGTACCTGCCCGGCGCCGTGCACGCGGCCCTCGCCTTCGCGGTGGTCCTGGGCGTCACCGCGTGGCTCGATCCCGCCACAGCGGGGGTGCTGCTCGTCACCGGACCGCTCACGGTGGTGTTCCTGGCGCTGGTGGGGCTCGCCACGGGCGCGGCCACCGAGCGGCAGTGGCTCGCCCACACCCGCCTCTCCGCGCGGCTGCTGACCCTGGTCCGCCACCTGCCCACCCTGCACGCCTTCGGCGCGGTCGCGCCCTACCGCGACGTCCTGGCCCGCTCGGCCCGCCAGCACCGCGAGGCCACCCTGGGCGTGCTGCGGGTCGCGTTCCTGAGCGGTTTCGTGATGGACTTCGCCGCGACCCTCGCCACCGCCCTGGTGGCCGTGTGGATCGGCGTGCGGCTGTTCGGCGGAAGTGCCGAGCTCGCCCCCACCCTCGCGGCCCTGATGCTCGTCCCGGAGTTCTTCGGCCCGCTGCGGCAACTCGGCACGGACCGGCACGCGGCGCTGGACGCCGGGCCCGTCGCCGCCCGGTTACAGGAGCTGCTCACCCGACCGCTGGCCCCCTCCGGGGAAGGGAGGGTCCCGGTCGGCGTCCCCCACCTGAGCCTGAATGGGGCGCACGCGGACCTGCCCACGCCCACCGCGCCGGTGAGCGCGGAACTCCCGCCGGGGACCCTCGCCGCACTGCGCGGTCCCAGCGGCAGCGGCAAGACCACGCTGTTGCACGCCCTGCGCAAGCACGTCCCACACCTGGGCAGCATCCGGGTGGACGGCACGCCGCTCGACGACCTCCGCGCGCCCGACTGGCAGGCCCGGGTGGCGTTCGTGCCTCAACACCCGCGGTTGATCGCGGGCAGCGCGCGGGACAACCTGCGCCTCGCCGCCCCGGACGCCCCCGATGCCGAACTGGAGCGCGTCTCAGAGGCGGTGGGCTTGAGTGACGTGCTGCACGCGCTGCCCGCTGGATTCGACACGCCGCTCGGCGAGGGCGGCGCGCTGCTCTCGGGCGGCGAGACCGCGCGCCTCGCCCTGGCCCGCGCCCTGCTCTCCGGCGCCGACGTGATCCTGCTCGACGAGGTGAGCGCGCACCTCGACCCGCAGAGCGAGGCGGAACTGTACGCGGTGATCGGACGCGCCTTCGCGGGGCGGACGGTGCTGCTCGCCACCCACCGCGCGGTCCCACCCGGCTGGCGGGAGATTCTCCTGGGCGCGCCCATGTCCCCGGCGGTGGCCGCGTGAGGGGCGCGCTGGCGCTCGGGGTCCTGACCGCCCTGGCCGGGGTGGGGCTGGCGGCCAGTTCGGGCCTGCTGATCTCCCGGGCCGCCCTGCGCCCCGAGGTGTTCCTGAGCCTGCTCCTGCTCGTGACCACCGTGCGCGCCCTGGGGCTGGGCCGCGCCGCCCTGCGCTACGCCGAGCGCCTCGCCGGGCACGCGGCGGCCCTGGAAGGCGGGGAGCGGGTACGGCTGCGGCTGTTCGACACGCTGGCCCGCTTCGGGCGCGACCTGCTGGCCTACGAGCGCGGCGGCGACCTGCTCGCCCGCTCGGGTGCGGACATCGACGCCCGGCAGTTCTTCACCCTGCGGGTCAGCCTGCCGCTGGGGGCCTTCGTGGGCGTGCTGGTCGCCCTGGGCGGCTGGCTCGCGTGGCTGGACCCGGGCCTGGCGCTGCTCGCGCCGCTCCCCCTGCTGGGGGCGGCCCTGGTGGTGCTGCATGGGCGGGGACGCGCCGCGCTGCTCGCCCGGGAGGACACTCACCTGACACGCGAGCACGCGGCCCGGCTGCTCGACGCCCTCTCGGCCAGCGGGGACGGCGGCGGGAACCACCACGGCCCCGAACTCGCGCGCCTCACGGCCCGGCTCGAACACGCCTCACTGGAGACCGGGCGCCTGGCGTGGCGGGTCACCCTGGCCCGCGAGCTGGGGTTCGCGGTCGCGGTGAGCGGCGTCTTGTGGCGAGGTGCGGCGCTCGTGCAATCGGGCCACCTGAACGGCGCGCTGCTGGCGGCGGTGGTGCTGGGCGTTGCCGCCGCCTTCGACGCCGCGGGACCTCTGGCGGCCGTGCCACTGGCCCACGCCGCCGACGTGGCGGCCAGGGAGCGCACGGCCGCGCTGGAGGCGCTGACCCCGGGTGTGGTCACACCGCCTATGCCACGGGCCGTCCCACCCGGGCCGCTCGCGCTCGAACTCCGGGGCGTCACCGTCCGGCGCCGCGGGCGGACCGTGCTGGATGACATGTCGCTGCGCCTGCGCGCCGGGGAGAGCCTGGGCATCTCAGGGCCCAGCGGCGGCGGCAAGACCACCCTGATGCGGCTGCTGACCCGGGACCTCGACCCGGACGCGGGGCAGGTCACCCTGAACGGGGCGGACCTGCGCGACCTCGACCTCGCCACGCTGCGCTCCCGGATCAGCCTGCACGAGCAGGACGCGCCGCTCCTCGACGGCACCCTGCGCGAGAACCTGCGGCTCGGCGACCACCACGCCACGGACCCCCGGCTGCGCGGCCTGCTGGACGACCTGGGACTCACCCACCTGGATTTGGACACCTGGGTGGGCGAGGGGGGCACCCGGCTCTCGGGCGGCGAGCGGGCCCGGGTGAGCCTCGCCCGCGCGCTGCTGGGGCCGGGCGACCTGCTGCTGCTCGACGAGCCCACCGCCCACCTCGACGCCGCCACCGAGGCGCGCGTGCTGCGGGTCATCGGGCGCGAGCGCGCCGGGCGGGCCCTCCTGATCGTCACCCACCGGGCCGCGCCCCTCGCCCTGACCGGGCGCCACCTCACGCTGCGCGGCGGACACCTGCACGAAGGGGCGTCCGTTCCCGAAAGGACCGCCGTATGAACGAGCTTTTCGGCTTCTCCACGCTGGACCTCTCGCGCTTCCAGTTCGCGACGACCAGCATCTTCCACTACTTCTTCGTGCCCTTCACGGTGGGCTTCGCGCTGATCATCGCCGTCCTCCAGACGCTGGCCTACCGCAGCCACGATCCCAAGCTGGAGAACCTCACCCGCTTCTTCGGGCACCTGTTCTTCATCAACTTCGCGGTGGGCGTCGTCACCGGGATCGTGCAGGAGTTCCAGTTCGGCATGAACTGGCAGGGCTTTTCCAACTTCGTGGGCAACATCTTCGGCGTGCCGCTGGCGCTGGAGGTGCTGATGGCCTTTTTCCTGGAGAGCACCTTCCTGGGCCTGTGGTGGTTCGGCAAGGACCGGCTGCCCGCCTGGGCGTCCCTCGCCAGCATCTGGATCGTCGCGCTGGGCACCACCGTCAGCGCCTTCTGGATCATCCTCGCCAACGCCTGGATGCAGCACCCGGTCGGGTACGCCATCAAGAACGGCCGCGCAGTCATGACCGACGCCTGGGCCATCGTGACCAACCCCAAGGCGCTGGAATGGTTCGCCCACCTCTGGTCGGGTGGCCTCACGGTCGCCGCGTTCTTCGTGCTGGCTGTCAGCGCCTACCACCTGCGCCGGAAGCACAACGTGCCCGCCTTCCGGGTGAGTTTCAAAGTCGCGCTGCTCACCGCACTGATCGGCTCGCTGGGCGTGATCGCCGCCGGGCACGTCCAGGGCCAGAGCGCGGTGCGCGACCAGCCCATGAAGTACGCGGCCTTCAGCGCCCTGTGGGACACGCCGACCGGCGCCCAGATGCCCGAGAGCCTCGTGGCGCTGCCCAGCAACGGCGCGCGCGCCAACCGCTTCGAGGTCACGGTCCCGTACGTCGGCTCGTTCCTGGCCTTCAACAACCTCTCCGGCAAGGCGAAGGGGCTCAACGACCTGCAAAAGGAGTACGCGGCGAAGTACGGGCCGGGCAACTACCTGCCGTGGGTGTGGCCGGTGTACTGGGCCTTCCGCGTGATGGTGGGCCTGGGTGGCCTGATGCTGCTCGTCAGCGCCTACTACACCTGGCGCTGGCGGCAGGGCCGGCTCGACGACCCGGGCCGCCTCTACCCGCTGCTGCTGGTGATGCCGCTCGCACCCCATCTGGCGAACTTCAGCGGCTGGGTCGCCACCGAGATGGGCCGCCAGCCCTGGATCGTGCAGGGCCTGCTGCGGACGGCCGACGCGGTGAGCGGTCTGACCCCGCAGACGGTGCTCGTCTCGCTCACGGCCTTCTGGGTCGTGTACCTGACCCTGATCGGCCTGGACGTCTTCCTGCTCACCCGGACGGCCCGCGCCGGGATGCACGAGCCCGAGGTGGAGACGCCCTCGGTGCCCGCCCCGAACTACCTGCCCGAAGGAGCCGCGCCGTGACCGCCGACCTGCCCACCGTCTGGTTCGCGCTGACCGCCCTGACCTTCACGATCTATTTCTTCCTGGACGGCTTCGACTTCGGGGTCGGCATCCTGCAACCCTTCCTCGCGCGCAATGAGGCGCAGCGCCGCGCATTGATCGGCACGGTCGGTCCCTTCTGGGCGGCGAACGAGGTGTGGGTGATCCTGGCCGCCAGCGTGATCTTCGCGGCGTTCCCGCTGTGGTACGGGGCGCTGCTGACGGCCCTGTACCCGCTGTTCGCCCTGATCCTGCTGGCGCTGATCGGGCGGGGCGTGGCCTTCGAGTACCGCTCGGAGGTCGATCACGTCCGCTGGAGGCTCTTCTGGGACGCCACGTCCTTTGTCACCAACCTGCTGCCCGCCTTCCTGTGGGGCGTGATCATGTCCAACATGGTTCGCGGCTTGCCGCTGGGGGTCGGCGGCCGCTTCGAGGGCCACGTGCTGGGCGCCTTCGACCTCTTCACGGTGCTGGGCGGGCTGGCCACCCTGAGCCTGTTCGTGCTGCACGGCGCGACGTACCTGCTGCTGCGGCTGCACCGGGGCAGCACGCTGTACCTGCGGGCCCGGCGCGCGGCCCTGCTGTGGGGCGCGGCCGCGACTGTGCTGGTCCTCGCCTTCGTGTACGTGGGCTTCGTGCGCTCCGGGGTGTTCAACTCGCTGGGGCTGTCCCAGTGGCTCTTCCCGGCGGCGGCGGCCCTGAACCTCGGCCTGGTGTGGCTGGCCCTGACCCTCAGGCGCGACGGGCTCGCCTTCGCGGCCACCGGGCTGACCATCGTCTTCTCGACGGCGACCATCTTCCTGAGCCTGTACCCGAACGTGCTGCCGAGCACCCTGGGGGAGGCGTACACCCTGACGGTCCGCAACAGCGCGAGTGAGCCCTACACGCTGCGGCTGCTCTCCTGGGTGAGCCTGATCTTTCTCCCCCTGATCATCGGCTACCAGGGCTGGAACTACTACGTGTTCCGGCAGCGCGTGCAGGAGCGCGATCAGGCCATCCCCGGCGGCGGTTCGGGGGACTGACGTCGGAGCGGCCTGCGGCCATGAAGGTGTCGGGGCGCGAGCCCGGGGGTCCCATCCACTCACAAGGGTTGAGGCGAGTCCATCCTGGGCACGGCGGCCGAGCGCTCGAAGAGACCGCACACCCCGCTGCGGTCCCCCTCGTGGTAGTCCAGGAGGGCGACGGGGGCGGTGGTGCCGGGCTTGAGGCCCTCGGCTTGAAGCTGGGCGGCGGTCGCCAGACCTGCGGGAAACGTGTTGACGTACCGGGGAATGCGGGGCGAGGGCTTGGCCATGAGGTTCCGGCTCCCATCCTGACAGAGGTCAAGGTGAGCTGCGGGAGAGTGGATGCGCACCGATGTGAAGGTGAACCGAGCCCAGGGCGAGGTGCGGCGGTTGACCGTCGCGGCCAGCCTGCGACCGGAGGCGTCTCGGGCTGTCCCCGGGCCGGTCGTCTCCCCGGCTCGGTGTTGCGATCGGCGTGGGGCGGCTGATGGCCCTGCTGTCGGCGTCGGGCCTGCGGCGCACGGTGGAGGGCCGCACGCTCTGGCAGGACCTGAGTCTGGACGTGGACGCGGGGGAAAGCGTGGCCGTCGTGGGGCCGTCGGGCTCGGGAAAGAGTCTGCTGCTGCGCGCCCTCGCCGGGCTGGACGTGCTGGAGGGCGGCGAGATCACGCTGGAGGGCCGGGCGCAGGCGGGGTGGCCGATGCCCCGGTACCGCTCACACGTCATCTACCTGCCCCAGCGGCCCGCCCTGGACGGCGGCACCGTCCTCGACCACCTGCGGCGGCCCTTCACCCTGGCCGTGCACCGCCACCGCACGTTCCATCCCGGTGAGGCGGAGGCGTTGCTCGGGGCCTTCGGGCGGGACGGGGCCTTCCTGCGGCTGGACGCGGCCACCCTCTCGGGGGGCGAGGGGCAGCTCGTGGCCCTCACCCGCGCGCTCCTGCTCGGTCCCACCGTGCTGCTGCTCGACGAGGCGACCGCCTCCCTCGACCCGGACACCGCCCGCCTCGCGGAGCGCGCGCTGCTGGGCTGGCTGCGCGGGGCCGCGCGGCGCGCGCTGGTCTGGGTCAGCCACGATCCCGCCCAACGGGCCCGGGTCACCTCGCGCGAAGTTCTCCTCCAGCCCCGGTCGGTGACGCCCTGAGCGTGCCGATCAGCGCCGGTCAACTCGCCCTGGCGGCCGCGCTGCTGCTGGTGAACGTCGTGCTGTCGGTGCGGCTGCGCCTCGGGCTGGAGCGGGACGTGCTGGTGGCGGGGGCGCGGATGGTCGCGCAGCTTCTCGCGGTGGGGCTGATCCTGGGGTGGGTCTTCGCCCTGCGCTCCCCGCTGCCCGTCGTGGGGATCGGGCTGGTCATGACCGTCTTGGCCGGGCAGGCGGCGGTGGGCCGGAGCCGCGAGCGCTACGCGCGGGTGTACCTGGACGCCTTCCTCGCGGTGTTCGGCAGCTCGTTTCTGCTGACGGGGCTGGCCCTTTCCGGCCTCCTGCGGGTCCACCCGTGGTTCGAGCCGCAGGACGCGATCCCCATCCTGGGGATGGTGCTGGGCAACACCCTGACCGGGGTGGCCCTGTCGCTGGACCGCTTCACCGGGGACCTGCGCGCCCGCCGCCCGCAGATCGAGGAGCTGCTGGCGCTGGGCGCGACCCGCTGGGAGGCCGCCCACGCGGAGGTCGCCGCCGCCGTGCGGACCGGCATGATCCCGGTGCTGAGCAGCATGGCCGTCATGGGCATCGTGAGCCTGCCCGGCATGATAACCGGGCAGATCCTGGCGGGCGCCCCGCCGGGCACGGCGGGGCGCTACCAGATCGTGATCATGTTCATCCTCGCGGCGAGTTCGGCGCTGGGGAGCCTGGCCGTGGTGCTGCTCGCGTACCGCTCGCTCTTCGACGCGCGGGACCGGTTGAGGGTCGAGCGGCTGCACGCCCGGGGGCGGCGGTGAGCGCCCTGCTGGTGTTCCTCGTAACGGTCGCCCTGGTGGTGTGGCAGCCCCGCGGCCTGAAACCCGCCTGGACCGCGCTGGGCGGGGCCGCCCTCGGCCTGCTGCTGGGCGCGGTCCGGCCCGCCGACATCCCGGCGGTCTGGCACGCGACCTGGAACGCCACGCTCACCCTGGTCGGGTTGATCGTGATGAGCCTGCTGCTCGACGAGGCGGGCTTCTTCCGCTGGGCGGCGCTGCACCTCGCGCGCTGGGGACGCGGGCGCGGCGTGGTCCTCTTCGTGCTGCTGATCGTGTTCACCGCCTTGGTCGCGGCCCTGTTCGCCAACGACGGCGCCGTCCTGATCCTCACGCCCGTCGCCCTCGAACTCGCCGGGGTCCTCGCGCTGTCCCGGGCGGCCACGCTGGCCTTCGCCTTCGCCGTGGGGTTCGTGGTGGACGCCACCAGCCTGCCCCTGCCGGTCTCGAACCTGGTGAACATCGTCGTGGCCGACGCCTTCCACCTGAGCTTCGCGCGGTACGCGGGGGTGATGGTGCCGGTGAACGCGGCGGCGCTGCTCGTGTGCCTCGCGGTCCTGCTGCTCGTGTACCGCCGCGCCCTGCCGGGCCGCTACGACCTGACGGCCCTGCCTTCCCCGGGGAGCGCCCTGCGCTCACGCGGCCTGTTTCTCGCCGGGTGGACCGTGCTGCCGCTGCTGCTCGCCGGGTACTTCCTGGCGGGCCCGCTCGGCGTGCCGCTCGGCGCCATCACGACCCTGGGGGCCGCCGCGCTGTGGCTCGCCGCGGGCCGCTCGCGCCAGGTGTCGAGCCGCGCGGTGCTGGGGCACGCCCCCTGGGACGTGGTGGTGTTCGCGCTCTCGATGTACCTGGTGGTGTACGGGCTGCGCGGCGCCAGGTTCACCGTCGGGTACGGGGACCTGGTGGCGGGCGCGGCGGGGCACGGCACCCTGGCGGGCGTGCTGGCTGCGGGGAGTAGCGTGGCGGCGCTGAGCGCCCTGATGAACAGCCTCCCGGCGGTGTTGTTCGCGCTGCTCGGGGTGCAGGGGGCCGCCCTGACCCCACACCTGCGGGAGGGCCTGGCCTTCGCGCTGATCGTGGGCGCGGACATCGGGCCCAAGCTCACGCCCACCGGGAGCCTCGCCACGTTGCTGTGGCTGTTTCTGCTGGGGCGGCGCGGGGTGAGGGTGAGTTGGGGGGAGTATTTCAGGGCCGGGATCGTGCTGACCCCACCCGTCCTGCTCGCGGCGCTGCTGGCGCTCGCGGCCTTCCTGCGCTGAACAGGCTCAACGGGACCTCCGGGCCCTGTGGGGTGGGCCACCCGCATTCGACCCCCTGAACCCTCCCCGAGGGTGTTCGCCGTGTGGACAAGGGGCGGTGAGGGTTGGCGGCCCCGTCATCCCCGCCCACGTGGGGAGGGGGTGTACGTCCGCGCGAATGGCCGCCCGGGTGTGGCGGCGCGCTGCCCCAGGACCAGGCGCAGTTGCTCGGCCTGCGGCAGCGCGACCGGCCCGAGGGCCCCCGGTCCACCCCGCAGGAAGGGGGCCAGGGCGGGACCCGGCGAAAGCTCGCGGCGGGCAACGTGAGGTCGCCCGGTCCCAGCCCCGCGAGCTGTGACAGCAGCGTGAGGTGCTGGGCCTCGCTCGCCCCGAGTTGCGCGGCTGTCGCCGCCAGTTCGGGCTGGCCCTGCTGCGCAAACTGGTGGGTGGCCGCCAGGTACGCGCCGGTGAAGACCGCCTCCAGGTGCAGGGCGGTGTCCGCGAAGACGCCAGCATCCGGCAGCAGCTCCCGGGGCAGGTAGAAGCGGGACGCGAGCGGCGCGGCGCCCAGGGACCGCAGCACCTCCAGGCGGTGCGCCTCGGCGTCCAGCACGGCCCGCAGATGTTCGGCGGTGTCCCCGTCCATGCGGAAGGTGGCCGTGGTCAGGGCCTGGTGGTAGAGGGTGACGGCCAGCGCCTCGGCGGTCGCCGCGAGGTCGAGGACGGCGGCGTGGTCGAGGGTTCCGGTGCTGGACCGGTCCTGGCCGAACGCCTGACCGAACCCGGTGAGGGCGAGGGTGCCCGCCAGGCCGCGCAGAAAGCCGCGCCTGGTGCGCTCATTGCTGGTGGTGGGTTCGGTGGTGCCGGTCTGCTCGTTCATGGGGAGAACTCCGGGGAGGGCGCAGGGGGAGGAATGACGTGGGCCGCGCGCAGGAAAGCTTTCCCCGCGCGGCCCCCCAGACTTACGCCGGAACCTGCCCAACGTTCGGGCGGCCCCAGTAGCGGTGGTGCCCCAGCGCGGTGACGAAGGCCGTCAGGGCCGCCGGGGTGCCGCCGTTCTGGCCGACGACGATGCCGTATTCGGCGAGCCTCTGCGCGCCCGCCCCGCTGGCGAGGCGCATCCCGCCCACCTCGGACAGGTTCTGCACGGCGTCCGGTCGGCCCGCTGGCGCCTGAGCCGCCCCCGCCGCCGGACCCGCGATGGCGCGCAGCAGCCGCCCGATCTCGGACGCGGTGAGCAGCTCGGTCCCCTCCCCGAGCGCCCCGATGGGCTTGGCGTGCTTGTACGCCTGCGCCACGAAGTTGTGGGCGTCTCCCAGGCCGATCAAGGTCTGGATGCTGGCCGCGCCGCCCGGCACCAGCACGGCGTCGTACAGCACCGGGTCGGTGTTGGCGAGGGTCTTGTTCGCCACCACGCCCTCCGCGAGCGCCCCCAGGTGCGGCCCGACGATGTCGGCCATCGCGCCCGCGTCCGTCAGGGCCCCCTTCACCGCCGCCACCTGCGCGGCGTTCACGCCCTCGGCGGCCAGAATCGCTCGTCGGCGTGGTCGCCGCCGCCAGGACCGCCATCTCGGCGGCGGAGTCGGCGGTGCCCCCGGGCCTGGCCGTGCCGCCCACACGGGGCCTCTCGCCCAGCGCGCGGGCCACCTGCGCGGCGAGCACCTCGTTGATTCTCTCCAGGTGGCCGAGCATCCGCAGGCGGATGTCGCGCGTCTCGACCTTGCTCAGCTCGAACTGGAGGGACTTCGTGATGTGCTCCTTTTCCACCGGCGTCATCGAGTTCCAGAAGAGCCGCGCCTGCCCGTAGTGGTCCCCGAAGCTCTCCGCGCGGGCCCGCACCTTGGGGCCGGACACCCGCTCGGGGGAGCTCACGTACCCGCCGCGCGCCTGCGGGACCTCGGCGGGCTTGTTGCCCCCCAGGGTATTGGGCTCGTACGACACCCTCCCCCGGTTGACGGTCTGGCGCATGTGGCCGTCGCGCTGGTTGTTCGCCACGCGGTTCACCGGGCGGTTGATGGGCAGCTCGGGCCAGTTGGGCGAACCCAGGCGGGAGAGCTGGGTGTCGAGGTAACTGAAGTTGCGGCCCTGGAGCAGCGGGTCGTCGCTGAAGTCGATGCCCGGCACGATGTTGGTCGTCATGAAGGCGACCTGCTCGGTCTCCGCGAAGTAGTTGTCGGGGTTGCGGTTCAACACCATCCGCCCCACCCGCTGCACCGGCACGAGGTCCTCGGGCACGATCTTGGTGGCGTCGAGCACGTCGAAGTCCCACCCCTCGGCCTGCGCCTCGGTGAAGACCTGGACGCCCAGCTCCCACTCGAAGGGTTGCCCGGCCTCGATGGACTCCCACATCGTGCGGCGGTGGAAGTCGGGGTCCTTGCCCGCGATCTTCTGCGCCTCGTCCCACACCAGCGAATGCACGCCGAGCAGGGGTTTCCAGTGGAACTTGACGAGGTGCGCGTGCCCCTGCGCGTTCACCAGGCGGAAGGTGTGGACGCCGAAGCCCTCCATCATGGCAAAGGAGCGGGGGATGGCGCGGTCGCTGTGGACCCACATCAGCATGTGCATCGACTCGGGCGTCAGCGAGATGAAGTCGTAAAAGGTGTCGTGCGCGCTGGCCGCCTGCGGAATCTCGTTGTGCGGCTCGGGTTTGACCGAGTGGATCAGGTCGGGGAACTTGATCGCGTCCTGGATGAAGAAGACCGGAATATTGTTGCCCACCAGGTCCCAGTTGCCCTCACCCGTGTAGAACTTGACCGCGAAGCCGCGCACGTCGCGCGCCGTGTCCGCCGAGCCGCGCGAGCCCGCCACCGTCGAGAAGCGCGCGAACACCGGGGTCTGCACCCCGACCTCGGTGAGGACCTTCGCGGTGGTGTAGGCCGAGAGGGACTTGTCGAGCTGGAAGTAGCCGTGTGCCCCGGCGCCGCGCGCGTGGACCACCCGCTCGGGGATGCGCTCGTGGTCGAAGTGGTGGAGCTTCTCGCGGAAGAGGAAGTCCTCCATCAGGGTGGGACCGCGCACCCCGGCCCGCAGCGAGTTCTGGTCGTCGCTGACGGCGTGCCCCATGTTGTCGGTGAGGCGGGCACCGGGGCTGGCCGTGTTCGCGCTGAGGTCCTGGGCCTTGGTCTGCTCATCGAGCTTGCTGGCCGTGTCGTCGAGGGAGAGGGGCGGGGAGAGCTTGCGGTTCTGGGCCATGAGAGGACCTGCCTTTCCTGGAGGACGGCGAAAGGGCGAAGGAACGGGGCTTGAGTGGGTTTTCCCGCGCCGGGCTTTTCCGGGGAGGTGCGCCGGCGTCAGGGGCGTGGGTCAACACCGCGCGCAGGTCCTGGCGCGGTGACGGCGGCCAGGGGGTCCGGTCGGCGCAGCCGCGAGAGGGCGAGCCCCACGAACGCGGCCTCCACGATCAGCGCGAAGACGCCGCTGGGCTCGGCCCAGTTGCCGATGTCGCCGGTGGCCCCGGGCAGGCCGGTGCTGCGCGTGAGGACGTACCCCGCGATGGCGCCCAGCGAGATCAGCGCGCCCAGGGCGTACCCGGCCCGGGCCCGCTCGGTGAACAGCCACGCCCCCGACGCCGCGCACCCGGCGACGAGCAGGATGTACAGCCAGCCCAGGTACGGCGTCTCGCCGAGCTTGCCGGGGATGTCCTTGTAGTGAATCCAGGCGACGGCGGCGAGCAGCATCAGACCGAGCCAGTGACGGGCGGCGTGCGACATGGTGTTCCTCCTGGGGAGTCAGCCGGGTCAGCGGGCCTGCGGCTGGGAGAGGGTGGTGACGGGGGCGGACGGGTCGGCCTCGCGGCGGTACAGCGCGAGCCCTAGCAGCAGGCCCAGCCCGCTCATCGCCAGGGGCGCGCTGACGGGGGCCGGGCCGTTGAGCCAGTTGGCGCGCGGGGCGGGCAGCCCCAGCACCCCGGGCTCGCCGGGGCGCGCCTCGGGGGAGGTTCCGAGCGCCCCGGCGCGTCCCTCGCGCCGCAGCTCGGGGTTCTTGCCCGTGTGCTCCAGCGCGCCGTAGACGCCCGTGACCAGCAGCAGCGCGGCGGCGGCGCGGAGCAGCAGGCGCGACCAGGCCCGGTCGGTCCCGAGGAAGAGCGCCGCCGCCACCACGCCGACGGCGATGGACGCGAACGGGATGAGCTGCGAGGGGCCGTACCAGTGGCCGACGGCCGCGAGTTCCGCTGCGAGACCGAGCAGCCCGAGGAGGCCGAGGACGACGAGGGCTTTGCGCAGGGTGAGCACGTGGGTCATGGGAGGTCTCCTGCCGAGACGGTGAGGCGCGTTCGGCCCCGGTTCAGTGGGCGCCAGGAATGTTGGGCGGGTGTAAGGACGCGGGCTTCATGAAACCGGGACCAAGGCCAGCCTGGGGGGAGGGGCACGGCACGCCTGTCGCTCAGGGGCGGGCGCCGAGGGTCCCCAGCCACACCCCGACGCCGAACACGACCCCACCGCCCACGATCACCTGCACGACGGTCTGGGCGAGCGGCGAGCGCATGTAGTGCCAGCGGATATAGGCGATGACCAGCAGTTCGACCAGCACGACGGCGTAGGCGAGGCTGAGGGCGACGCGCAGGTCGGGCAACAGGAAGGGCAGGGTGTGCAGCATCCCGCCGAGGATGGTGGCGACCCCGGTGATCGCGCCGCGCGCGAGGGGGGTGCCGCGCCCCGAGACGACGCCGTCGTCGCTGAGCGCCTCGGCCAGCCCCATGCTGATGCCCGCCCCCACCGAGGCGGCCAGGCCCACGAAAAAGGCGTCGACGGGTCTGCCCGTCAGCCCCGCCGTGGCGAACAGCGGCGCGAGGGTGCTGACCGAGCCGTCCATCAGGCCCAGCAGGGCGGGTTGAATCTTCTGGAGCACGAACGTCTGGTCGTGAGGGGAGGCCTGTGACATGCCCCTTATTGAGAAGGATTCCTGTTACGTGGGTGCAAGAAATGTGGAGTGAGCTGCCCAGATTAATCGGGTCTGGCAGGAGGGAAGTCCACCGCGACGCGCAGGCCCCCGGGCTCGCCGTTCTCGAAGCGCAGGGTGGCCCCGTGCGTCTGCGCCACGCGCTGCACGATGGCGAGCCCCAGCCCGTTGCCGTCCCCACCGCGGGCGGTGTTCACCTGATAGAAGGGCTCGGCCAGGTGCGGGAGGGCCGTCTCGGGCACGCCCGGGCCCGCGTCCTGCACCGTCAGGCGCACGTGGTCTGCCTCACCGCCCACGTTCACCCGCATGTCGGCGCCCTGCCCGTACCGCAGGCCGTTCCCGATCAGGTTCTCGACGAGGTGGGTGAGCAGCGCCTCGTCGCCGATCACCGTGGCGTCGCCCCGGGTCTCGAAGTCCAACCGCACGTCGGGTGCCGCCTCGCGCGCCCGGTCCACCGCCTCGCCGGCCACCCGGGCGAGGTCCACCGGCAGGAGTTGCACCGCCCGCACGCCCCGGGCGAGCAGCAACAGGTGTTCGGTGAGCCGGCGCATCCGCTCCACGTCGGCGAGCGCCTCGGCCATGTCCTCGCGCAGCTCGGCCTCAGAGCGCGGCCCGGCGAGCGAGCCTTGCAGCCGCATCTTGAGCGCCGCGAGGGGGGAGCGCAGGTCGTGGGCGGCGGCCCGGGTGAACTCCTCCTCCCGCTCGCGGACATCCGCGAGTTGCGCGAAGGACGTTTGCAGGGTCCCGGCCAGCCGCCCGACTTCGTCGTTGCGCCCTGCCCCGGGCAGGGGGGTCCGCAGGTCCCCCCGCTGCCCCAGCCGCGCGGCCGCCTCCTGCAAGCGGGCCACCGGGCGCAGCAGCCGTCCCGCCAGGAGGAAGCTCAGCAGGGCCACCAGCGCCGCCGCGGTCGGCACGGTGACCGCCAGCGCCCGCAGGTAGGCGCGCAGCGGGTTGACGACCCCCAGCACGTCGCTGGCCAGTTGGGCCGTGGCCGCTCCCCCGCGCAGGGTCACCGTGGCGATGAGCACGTCGTGCCCCGCGCGCGGCGCGTAGCCGGGCGGCAGGTCGGCCGGGATGGGCGGGAAGTTCTCCGTGACCGCCACCACCTGCCCGCCCTGCAGGACCCGCACGTCCACGTTGCGCGGGAGCGTCGTGATCTCGAGCGGCGGGGACGTCCCGGACCGGGGCCGCGCCGCCAGCTCCTGCTCCAGGCGCGGGATCAGCATTTCCAGGCGCTCGTACTCCGCCACGGCCAGAAAGGAGCGCAGGGCGAGAAACTGCACCGCCGCGACCACCAGGACCACCACGGCGGTCTGGAGGGCGACCCCCAGGGCGAGCCGGGTGCGGATGGTCATGGCACCCGGTACCCCAGCCCACGCGAACTCACGAGCACGTCGGCCGTCAGCTTGCGCCGCAGGTAGCTCACGTACACGTCCACCACCCGCGCCTCGCCCCCGAAGTCCGGACCCCAGACCCGCGCGAGCAGTTCCTCCCGGGTGAACCAGCGCCCCTTCGAGAGCACCAGCGTCTCGAGCAGGGCGTACTCGCGCGCCGTGAAGCCCACCACCTGTCCCTGCCACCACACCTGGCGGTGCCGGGCGTCCAGGAGACCCGCCCCACCGCCGAACTCGACCCGCGCGCTGCGCGCCCCCTCGCCGCGCCGCACAATCGCCCGCAGGGTGGCGAGCAACTCGGGCAGCTCGAAGGGCTTGACCAGGTAGGCGTCGCCGCCCAGGTCCAGGCCGTCCACCCGGTCGTGCAGGGCGCCCCGGGCGGTGAGAAACACGATGGGCACCTCGGCGCCCTCCGCCCGCAGGGTGCGGGCCAGCTCGAACCCGTCGAGGCCCGGGAGCATCACGTCGAGCAGCAGGGCGTCGTAGCCCCCCGAGCGCGCCTGGGTCAGCCCACGCACGCCGTCCGGCTCCACCTTGACCTCGTGGCCCGCGTCGGAGAGCGCCCGCGCGGTCGGGAGCGCGATGCGCGGGTCGTCCTCCACTAGCAGCAGCCGCACGCTCAGCGCCCCCGGGGGGGAGCACAGGACATCCAGGGGCCGCCGGGCAGGGTCATGCCGCCACGGTAGGCGTTCCAGATCAAAGGGGCGTAAGAACGGCACGTGAGGGGAGCTTAAGAAAGCGTTGAGGACCTGCCCTTTCTTGCACCCGTCTAACCGCGCCTGCCTACCTTCACGGCGGTTGTGTCGCCCCAACCCCACCCAGGAGCCCTCATGAAACACCTGATCCTCCTCTCCGCCCTCCTCCTTCCCTCGGCCCTCGCGGGCGGGGCGGGCGCCCAGAGCGCCGGTGCCGGTGTGCCATCCACCAACGTGAATGCGCCCGCGCCCACCACCGGGCAGCCCACCGCGCAGAACACGGGCACGGCCTCGCCCCTGCCCTACAACCGCGCATCCGGCCTGCCCGCTGCTGGCACCGAGGACCTGAAAAAGAGCGTGCAGGCGCTGCAAAATACCCTGACCGAGCTTCAGGCCCTGCAACTCCAGACCAAGCAGGCGCACTGGAACGTGTCGGGCACCCTGTGGTACACCCTGCACGAACTCCTTCAGGAGCATTACGAGGGCATCAGCAAGTACGCGGACGACGTGGCCGAGCGCCAGCTCTCGGTGGGGGCGTCGAGCGACGGGCGGGCGATCACCATCGTTGCCGCCTCGCGCCTGCCGGAGATTCAGGCGGGTTTCATGGACGACAGCCAGGTGATCCAGTTCTTCACCTACCAGTACGAGACGGTGGGGCAGCGCATCCATCAGCGCATCGGCGACGTGGAAAAGGTGGACCCCACGACGGCGAACCTGCTGCAGGAGGTGGAGCACAGCATCGAGAAAGACCAGTGGCAGATGCGCGCCTTCCTTCAGAACACGCCGCGCGACCCCAACAGCGGCTTCGACCTCAACAACAACCAGCCCGTGCCCCTGCGTGGGAAATAAGGGAACGGGCACGACCCGGGGGGGGCCCGCCCGGCCCTCCTTCCTTCCCGCGGAGCAGGAGGCCAGCGCACTGGGGAAGTTCCCTCCAGCGCGCCCCCGCTCCTTCACCCGGCGGAAGGAACCGCGTCAGCCTGTCCCCCTACCCTGACCTATGCCTGTCTATCTACACGCCATCGCGTCCGCCGTCCCGGAGACCGCCTACCCTCAGTCGGTCATCCGGGACGTGATCGGGTCGCAGCCCGAACTGGGCCGACTGGGGCAGCGGCTCACCACCTCCATCTTCAACGCCTCGGGGATCGACCAAAGGCACAGCGTCGTGCGGGACTTCCTGGGCCCGGCGGGTGACCCCCCGGGCCTCTTCTACGACCCCGGCACGGGCCGGATGCTCACGCCCGGCACGGGGGCGCGCAACGACTTCTACGTGCCCCACGCCACCGAGCTGTTCGTGCGGGCGGCCAGAACGGCGCTGGAGGCCGCCCCCCACCTGGGCGCGGCCGACATCACGCACGTCGTCACGGTGTCCTGCACGGGTTTTTTCGCCCCGGGCCCCGACTACGCCCTCGTGCGGGCGCTGGGGCTGCCCGCCTCCACGCACCGCTTTCACGTGGGCTTCATGGGGTGTTACGCGGCCTTTCCCGCCCTGAAGATGGCCCAGGCCTTTTGCGAGGCAGACCCGGGGGCGACCGTGCTGGTGGTCTGCGCGGAGCTGTGCACCATCCACATGCACTCGGCCGACGACCCCGACACGTTGATCGCCAACTCGGTGTTCGCGGACGGGGCGGCCGCCGCGCTGGTGAGCGCCCGGCCGCCCGTGCCCGGCACGCCCGCGCTGCGTCTCGACCGTTTCGAGACCACCCTCACGCCCCCCGGCGTGGGCGAGGCCGACATGGCGTGGACGGTGGGCGACCAGGGCTACGACATGGTGCTAAGCACCTACGTCCCCGACATCATCGAGTCTCACATCGGGGGGGCCCTCGCGCCGCTGCTGGGGCAGCCCGAGGGGCCGGGGGACGCCGCGCACCGGGGCGTCGAGCGCTGGGCCGTCCACCCGGGCGGGAGAAGCATCCTCGACCGGGTGCAGGGCGCGCTCGCCCTGAGCGACGAGCAGATGCGCCCCTCGCGCGAGGTGTTGCGCCGCTACGGCAACATGAGCAGCGCCACCGTGCTGTTCATCCTGGAAGACCTGCTGCGCGGGGCCGGGGACGAGGAGCGGGTGTGCGCGATGGCCTTTGGCCCCGGCCTGACCGTGGAGTCGGCCCTGATGACCCGGCTGTGTGGGCTCGACTGATGGGGGAGGCCCGGCGGATGCGCCCCGACCTGACCCGACGCGACCCCACCCTGCGCGAGCGGATGGACGACCCGGCCTGCGACCCCGGCACCCTGCGCCGCACCTACGCCCAGTTCGGCGCCGTGAATGCCCTCGTGGCGGGCTGGCGGCAGGTGTACCGGCGCGAACTGCGGCCGCACCTGCCCCCGGGCCGGACGCTGAGCCTGCTCGACATCGGCTGCGGCGGGGGCGACGTGGCGCGGGGCCTGGCGGACTGGGCGCGGCGGGACGGGCGGCGGCTGCGTGTGACTGCCATCGACGCCGACGAGCGCGCGATCCGGTACGCCGTGGCCCGTCCCGCCCACCCCGACGTGACCTACCGGCGGGCGCTGAGCGGCGACCTCGTGCGCGAGGGCCAGGGCTTCGACTTCGTGATCTCCAACCACCTGTTGCACCACCTGACGGACCCGGAGTTGGGCACCCTGCTGCGCGACAGCGAGCGCCTGGGCCGGGTGCGGGTGGTCCACAGCGACCTCGCCCGCCACCCCCTCGCGTACCGGGCCTTCAGCGCGGGGGCGCGGCTCTTTCAGGGTTCGTTCATCCGGGAGGACGGGCTGCTCTCGATCCGGCGCAGCCACACGGTGCGGGAACTTGCGGCGCTCGCGCCACCGGGCTGGCAGGTCCGGCCCCTCGTTCCCTTCCGCCTCCTGCTGACCCACGCGGGACCGCATGCTTGACGTGCTGGTCGTGGGGGGCGGACCGGTCGGCCTGTTCCTGGGGTGCCTGCTCGCCCGGCGGGAACTGAGCGTCGCGGTTCTGGAGCGCCGCCCGGCGAGGAGCGGCCACTCGCGTGCCGTCGGCATCCACCCGCCTGCCCTGGCGGCCTTCGAGGAGGTGGGCCTGACCACCCCCCTGCTCGCCGCCGGGGCGCCCATCACCGGCGGGGTCGTGCTCGGGCGGGGCGGAGTGATCGGCGAGCTGAGCTTCCGCGCCGCCTCGCCGCGTTACCCCTTTATCCTCTCGCTGCCCCAGCGGGACACCGAGCGGGTGCTGGAGGAGCGGCTGGCCCACCTCGCCCCGGGTGCGCTGCGGCGGGGAGTCGAGGTCGTGGGGCTGCGGGACGAGGGCGGGCACGTCTCGGTCGCCTGCCGGGAGGGGGAGCGCGAGGAACTCCTCCGGGCCCGCCTCGTCGTGGGGGCGGACGGCACCCGCAGCACGGTCCGGGGCCTCGCGGGCATCGGCTTCCCGGGCGCCCCCTACCCGGACACCTACCTGATGGGCGACTTCCCGGACACGACCGCCTTCGGGCCGCGGGCGGCGATCTCTCTGATGGAGGACGGCGTGGTGGAGTCCTTTCCCCTGCCCGGGGAACAGCGGCGCTGGGTCGTCCATACGGAGACGCTGCGGGACGACGCGCGGGCGCAGGACCTCGCCGCCCTGGTGCGCGGACGGACGGGGCTGCACCTGCCCGCCGGGGACTGCACCATGCTCAGCGCCTTCGGGGTGCGCCACCACCTGGCCGACCGGATGGTGGCGGGCCGGGTGCATCTGATCGGCGACGCGGCGCACGAGGTCAGCCCCATCGGCGGGCAGGGCATGAACCTGGGCTGGCTGGACGCCGCCGCGCTCGCGCCGCTGCTGGGGAGGGCCGTGGGGGGCGCTCCCGGAGCCGGCGCCGCCCTCCTGCGCTACGAGCGGGCCCGCCTGCGCTCGGCCCGACTCGCCACCCGGCAGGCCGAGTTCAACATGGCCTTCGGACGCCCGGCCCGGGGCCCGGCGCGGCGGGTGCGGGACGCGGTGCTGCGCGGCCTCCTCTCGCCCCCCGTTCAACCCCTGCTGGCCCGCGCCTTCACCATGCGCTGGCTGTGAGACCCGCTCCGGGAGGACCGCCCTTGTCCAGAATCCTGATCGCCTCGCAGCCCATCCACGGCCACGTGCTGCCGCTCCTGCCCATCGCGGAGGAACTCGTGCGGCGCGGGCACGAGGTCCGCTGGTACACCGGGCGCAAGTACGCGGCGCGGGTGCGGGCGGTCGGTGCCGGGTTCGAGCCCTTCGTCCACGCCCGCGACTACGACGACGACGACTTCGGGGCGACCTTCCCGGGACGGGGCGAGCGGACGGGCCTGCGGCAGATTCGGTTTGACATCGAGCACGTGTTCGTCGGGCAGATCGGGGGTCAACTGCAAGATCTCCAGGCGGTGCAGGGGGCCTGGCCCGCCGACGTGATCCTCGCCGAGCAGACCCTGGGCGCCGCGCTGCTGCTGGAGGAACTGGGCGGACCGCCCGTCGCCCTGCTGGGCATCCTGCCGCTGGGGATCGCCAGCCGCGACACGGCCCCCTTCGGGCTGGGGCTGGGGCCCGACACCTCGCCCCTGGGGCGCTGGCGCAACCGGGCCCTGGGCTGGTGGGCGGAACGGGTCATCCTGGGCAGGGCGTCGCGGGACCTGGAGGCGCTCTGCCGCCGGATCGGCGTGCCCCCCCGCCCTGTCTCCCCCCCGGTGGCGCCCCGGCTGATGCTGCAACCCACCGTGCCCGGCTTCGAGTACCCCCGCAGCGACCTGCCCCCGCACCTGCACTTCATCGGGCCGATCCTGCCGCCCACCCCCGAGACCTCGCGTCTGCCCGGCTGGTGGCGCGAGGTGCTCGGCCCGCGCCCGGTGGTGCTGGTCACCCAGGGCACCCTCGCCACCCGGGCGCGCGACCTGATTCTGCCCACCCTCCAGGCGCTGGACGGGGAGGAAGTGCTGGTCGTCGCCGCCGGCGCCCGCGACCCGGGCGCGCTGGGCGAGGTGCCCCGCAACGCCCGGGTGGCGGCCTTCCTGCCGTTCGCGCCGCTGCTCCCCCACGTCGCCGTCTACGTCACCAACGGGGGGTACGGCGGCGTGCAGCAGGCCCTGACGCACGGCATTCCCGTCGTCGTGGCGGGCACCACCGAGGACAAGGCCGAGGTTGCCCGCCGGGTGGAGTACGCCGGCGTGGGCGTCAACCTGCGCACGGGCACGCCGACCCCCGAGCGGGTGCGCGCGGCCGTGCTGGCGCTGCTGGGCGAGCACGCGGTTCGCCAGCGCGCCCGCGAGCTGGGCGCCGAGCTGCGGCGCCACGACGCTCCGCGCGAGGCCGCCGCCTTGATCGAGACCCTGGCGCGCACCGGCCGGCCCGTCCGCGCACCGGGGTCCCAGGAGTGAGCGTTCAGTGTCCCGCGGCGGCCCGCCGGGTGGGGCGCAGCCGCTCCAGCCGGGCCCGCATCGTCCGCTGGAGCATCACCGGGTACACCTGGAAGAAGAGGTTGGCCCCCAGCAGCCAGCCCGCCGCGCCACCGCGCCCGCGACCAGCCCCGTCCCGAGGCCCGCCAGCAGCAGGTGGCTGAACTCCGCCTCCCGGGTCGCCCGCTCGTAGGCGGGCAGGGAAGCCTGGCGACCGTCAAAGCCCGTGGCCTCGCGCCGGAAGCGTTCCCAGCCCACCCGCCGCCGCAGCCGCCGGTAGCCGAGCACGCCCAGGCGGCGGTACAGGCCGGGTTCCCAGGGTCTCACCCGGTACCAGCGCTCCGGCGGGCGCAAGGAGACCGCGCGCAGCACGTACAGCGCCCAGCGCATCAGGAGCACGTGCGCGGTCAGCGCGAAGGGCAGGCCCCGGAAGCCGACCGCCCTCCCCGTGAGCCAGGCCGCCCCGGCCACCCCGGCAAGGCCCAGGAACACGCCCGCCCAGCCGTCCGTCCCGCTCTCCCGCCGCACGTCCCGAGCATAGCGGGGTTCAGGGACGGCGCAGCGCGCCCGAGACGGTCAGGCGGCCCGCGGCCCGGGCGGGCAGCAGCCCCGCCAGCAGCCCCAGCAGCAACGAGACCCCGACGCTCAGGCCCGCCAAGCGCGGGGTGACGGCGGCCGCGTCGATCCCGGCCAGGTTCTGCGTGTAGAGATTGACGCCCCAGGCGCCGACCAAACCCAGCAGCACCCCGGCGCCGCCGCCCAGCAGCGCAAGCAGCAGACTTTCCGTCAGCACCAGGGCCCGCAGGAAGGCGGGACGCGCCCCGAGGGCCCGCAGGGTCCCGAACTCCCGGGTGCGCTCGACCACGCCCATCGTCACGGTGTTGACGACCGTCAGCCCGCCCACCAGCAGCGAGACGAGGGAGAGGCCCAGGCCCGCGGCGTCACTGCTCCCCAGCAGCCGCTCCACGAAGCGCAGCACGTCCGACCGGGTGCTGGCCTCCAGCCCCAGCCGCCGCGAGAGGAGGCCCGCGACCCGCTGGGCCTCCTCCGGCCGCCGCAGCTTGACGGCCACCAGGGACAGCCGGTCCCCCGCGCCGAAGGCCCGCTGGACCGTTCCCAGCGGCAGAAAGGTGAAGGTGTCGGTGAGGCTGTTCTGGGGCGCCAGGATGCCGACGACCCGGGCGCTGGCCCGGCGGCTCAGCCACAGTTCGTCCCCCACCCCCAGCCCCAGGTTGCGCGCCGACCTCGCCCCCAGCACGGCGACCGCCCGGTCCCGGTCAGAGGGGACCAGCAGCCTCCCCCGGGCCGCGCGCACCCCGGCGAACAGGGCCTGCACCCCCTGGTCGGCGGGGAGACCGTAGAACACCGCGCTCTGGGCGGGGTCGAGCGACTGCCTCAGGCTGATCGCCACCGGCGTGACCCGCGCGATCCCCAGTTCGGGGGCCAGGCGGAGGAGAGCGGCGGCCGTGCCGGGGGGCAGGGTGGGGCTGGGCAGCAGGCCCAGGGACAGGGCACTTCGGGAGACCTGAACATCCGGACCGACGCTCTCCAGTTCGCTTCTGAAGGCCTGCCGGAGGCCCTCGCCCAGCGACAGGAAGACGGTCATGCTGGCCACCGCGACCGTGAGCCCCAGCGCGGTGAGCAGGGTTCTGACCGGACGGCGGGTCAGGCTGCGCCAGGCGAGTCGCCACAGGTCTTCCTGCCTCACGTCCGTCAGGCTAGCGTGGACCGGACCCCCGGGCGCCTGGACCTCCTCCAGGCACAGGCGCGGTGCTCAGCGGCGACATGGGGGGGCTCCCGCGCCGAGCAGTTCGACGATCACGTCGCTGCCCCCGTCAGGCAGACGTTCATGGGCGAGAACGGGCGCGGGGAGGAGGACTCCCTCCACCGTGGCGCTGGGCTCGGAGAGGTCCTCCCGTTGGAATTCCCTTGGGCCGTCGGAACGGCCTTCAGTTCCCGCCCACCGCCCGAATGCGCTGCCCGACCGTGGGCGTCACCGTGCCGAGCCCCTGGATGTACTCGAGCACGACCTGCGCGTCGGGTTCACGGGTCGTGCCCTGCCCGTCAGCGAACATGGTGTACTCGTCCCCCCCGCTGTTGGTGAAGTCGCTGAGCGCCAGGGTGTACGTCGTGGCGTCCTTCTGAATCGGCGTGCCGCCGTCGAGGGTGGCACTGACGACGCGCGACCCCACCGGCCGGCTCACGTCGTACGTGAACGAGAAGCCCGAGATCTGCAGGAAACGTCCACTTGCGCCGGGCAGGGCCGAGACGCTGTTCTCCAGCGCGGCGTACAGCTGCGTCCCGGTCACGGTACGGGTCACGACGGTGTTCCCGAAGGGCAGCACCGAGTACACGTCCCCCGCCACCAGGTCGTAGGGCGGTCCCGGCTGGTACCCGGGAGCGGGCCGTCGCAGGTTCTTGTCCTGCGGCGCGTAGCTGGAGGGCAGCGGGCTGCGGATGCTCCCGCCGTTCTGAATGGCGAGCTGGGTGCCGTAGCGCGCCCGGAAGGCGTCCGCGATCAGGTCGCCCAGCGCGACCTCCTGCAACCGCTCGACATTGCCCCCACGGGGGAACACGTCGGTCGCCACCCCTACTCGGCGGTCGAGCTGCTGGGCGAGCTGGGCGCGGTAGGGGGCGAGCACCTGCTCGACGGCCGGGTCGGGCGTGACGGCGTCCACCCGCGGCTCGACGAAGGTGTTCACCCGGTCCGTCACCCGGCGGCTGGTCAGGTCGTAGGTGACGTTCACCTTCGCGTAGCTCGCGCCCTTGCTGAGGTTCTCCACGACCAGGGCGTCCCCCACGAAGCCGCTGAACTTCTCGTTGGTGTGGTCGCCGAAGATCACGTCGAAGCCGCGCACGCTCCCCGCGAAATCGATCAGGGGCCCGGTGGCCGTCTGCGAGGCGTCCTGACCGGTCACCCCCAGGTGCGTGATCGCCACGAAGACCTGGGCGCCCTGGGCGAGCGCGGCGGCCCGCGCCCGGGTCGCCGCGGCGACGGGGTCCGTGACCACCAGGGTGCCCAGCGCGCCCGGCGCGACCAGGGTGGGCGCCTCCGGGTTGGTCAGCCCGACCACGGCGACCTTCACCCCACCGACGGTGAAGATCTTGTACGGGGCCACGTTCCTCAGGTTCGCGCCCAGGTTCTCCAGGTTCGCGGAGAGGTACGAGAACTTGGCCCGGTCGATGAGCCCCTGGAGGAAGGCCGTGCCCCGGTCGAAGTTGTGGTTGCCGAAGGTGTCCGCGTCGAAGCCCATAGCGTTCATGGCCTCCACGGCGGGCACCTCGCCGAAGAAGCTCGACAGGGGCGGGGACGCCCCGTAGGCATCGCCACCGGTGAGGGTGAGGGTGTTGGGGTTGTTCGCGCGGTCCTGCTTGAAGTACGCGCTGAGCACGGCCGCGCCGCCGACCTGGTAGGCCACGGCGCCGCTGCCCACGCTCAGGGGGTCGAGTTGCGCGTGCCAGTCGGACACGTCGAGGAACTGGAGGGTGACGGGCTGCGCCGGGGGAACGGGCTCGGGCGAGCAGGCCACGAGCGCGAGGGTCAGGGCGGCGAGCGGCAGGGTTCTGGTGGGCATGGGTTCTCCTTTTCCCGGAGGCGGGTCGGCACTCGTCACGAACGTGGCCTCACCCGCCTGGGCGGCAGGACAAGGACCTTCACCGGTGGGCGTGCCTTGAGTGTAGGACCGGGGGGCGGAGGGGGGTGAAGCGGGGAGGAGCCCAGGGCGTCCGCGAGGCCGGGTGAGCCCGCCCGTCCATCAGCGGGTCTCTTTCGCCTGCCGGATCAGGGTTTGCAGCTGGGCGCTGCTGAGCGGGCCGAGGTGCCGGGCAACGATCCGGCCCCGCGCGTTCACGGCCAGGGTGGTGGGAAAGCCGCTGACCCGCAGCGTCCCGGTAACCGCCTCCCCGCCCAACCAGGTGGCGCTCGTGGCCGGGTAGGCGCCCAGGAACGCCCCCACCCGCTCGGCCGGTTCACCGACATTTAGCAGCACCACGGGTTCCCCCGCCTGGACCGCCCGCATCAGGAGCGGCATCTCCGCCCGGCAGGGCGGGCACCAGGTGGCCCAGAGGTTCACCACACCCGGGCGGGGCAGCGCGACCGGGCGGGAGACCGTGCCCCCGCGAGGCGCGGGAAGCGCGCCTCCGGGAACGTCTGCACGGCGGGGGTGGGTCGGAGCAGCAGGGGCAGCACTCCCGCCAGAACGGTGACGAGCAGCGGGAGGGCCAGCCGGTCGGGCAGCCGCCGGCGGGGCCACCAGAGGGCCAGCAGCCCCGCCGCGAGGCCCGGCCCCCACGCCCAGCCTCCCCGCCGGACGTCCAGCAGTTCGAGCACCCCTGCGCCCAGGGGCTGGCTCAGGTTCCCGAAGAGGCCGGGCAGGGTCGCCCAGAGGCGGGCGGTGACCAGGGCCACGGCCGCGGCCAGGCCCGCCCCCCGGAAGCGGGCCAGGGAGGACCACGCCAGCAGGCCGAGCACCAGCGTGAGCTGCGACCAGCCGAGCACCAGCGGACCGATCTTCAGGGCGTCGGGCCCGATCACGGGCGTTCCCGGAGGAGGGACGAACGACCGCGCCCGGCCCGACCGGACGGCCCGCTGGCCGTCCCGGGGGTCCCGGCGGCAGGGCTGCCGTGGTGGGGAGGCCGCCTGCTGGCCAGGGGGAAGAGGCGGCGCATCATCAGGCAATCACGGGTCGTCAAGGTGCTCCTCCTGGGCCTGAAGGACCCATCCTCCCGTTGCCCATGCACACGGCCTGGACGGGTCCCTGCTCCTGAACCGTGCGAGGGTGGGTCAACCGGCCCATTGTTCAGCAACTGTGTAAAGATCGTGTAACCGCGTCCGCGGTGGGCCAGGGACGCTCCAGGAACAGCAGGGGAGAGCGCGGTCCCCCTCCCGGGGCCGCTGCCCGCCCGAGCCGGGCCCGGTGCCCAGTGGGTGGGGGTCTCGATGGTCTGGCCGTACCAGAGCATCCGCCAGGCCTAGAACCAGGCGCGCTGCACCGACCGGCTCTGCACGACGTTCAGCGCGAAGTCCTTGAGTTCCCGGCGCGTGGTTCTGAGGACGGCGATCCGCGAGACGGTGGTGATCCGCTCGTGCCCCCGGACGACGCCCTCGAGTCAAGCCCGGTCACGTTCCGTCAGGCGTTGATCCTCACACGCGGGGCCATGTTGTCCCGCTGCCTCAACCGGGCCCGCAACCGGTTGATCTACTACGTCTGCCGCTCGATGCTCATCTGAGGAGCCTGCCTGATCTCGAGACACTCGCCGTTGGGCACCTCGGCCTCGGAGATGGAGATGGCGTACTGGTAATGGCGAATCGTTCGGGACGTGGAGACGATGTTGAAAGCGCCCGCCTCCTTCTGCCGCAGCGACTCCAGGGAGCGCCGCCCGAGAGGCACGTTTTCCGACGTGAACTTGAGGCCGAGACACTGTGGCTGGACCGGCACCGCGCTGGCGTCACTCTCGGCCCGCAGCGGCGTGGTGTTGATCGGGGCGGACGTCTGCACCGGGGTGGTCTCCCCGCACGCGACGAGGAGGAGCGTCACGCTGGCGGTGCTGACGGCGGAACGAACGTGTTGGGTCTTCATCTCGGGACCTCCGGAGTGCGACCGGGTTCGGCGCGTGACCGACGACAGACGAACAAAACGACGGCTAGAAACGCCGTCCTCCTCTGTGAGGAGGGAAAAGACCAGCGGACGGTTCAGCGCCGCGGAAGATCAGTCGGTTGCCCCACCATCGTAAGAAGCCCGGTGTTCAGATCGTGTCAAGGTCGCGGGGCGCTCAAGGTTCCGTGAAGGAAGAGCTGTGGAGACGCGGCGGCTCAACTCGACCGGGCCGGGTCGGCGGGAAGCTTCGGGTGGCTCCTGACCCTAGAGGTTCTTCCGGAAGAACTCCACGGACCGCCCGAGCGCGACGCTCAGGTTCCGGCTGAGGTTGTGATCGTCGCCGGGGTAGGTGAAGAAGGTGTACGGCTGCCCCGCGGCCTTCAGGCCCCCTGCCAGCGCCTGGGAGAGGCTGAGGGGAACGTGGGTGTCCCCGGTGCCGTGGTGAAGCTGGAGGGGCCGCCCTTTCAGGTCCGAGAGGAAGAAGTTGGGGGAGATCGCCCGGTACAGGTCGGGATTCTGGGCGGGCGTGCCGTACCGTGCGAGCATCCGGGCGCGGGGGTCATTTCCCTCGGACCCGCTCCCCCAGCGGGGCAGGTCCCGGAAGATCAGGTCGTACGGCCCGACGACGCCCGCCCAGATGTTGCCCGCCTTGATCTGGGGGTTTATGGTCATGGCGCGCAGGGTGATGTGACCGCCCATCGAGTGGCCCCACATGCCGATCCGCTTTGGGTTCACGCCCTCCAACTTCTGGAGGGAGGAAAAGGCGTTGAGCACGTCGACGGTGTACTCCGGCGACCAGTAGGCGGTTCCGGCGGGCTCGCCCTGGGAGCTGCCGTGGCCCCGGTAGTCGGGCTTCAGGACGACGAACCCGGCGCGGGCGAAGGCGTCGATGTAGGCGACGTACCGCTCGGTGGTCCGGTACTGCTGGGGAGGGATGTACCCGTGGTTGAACACGATGGCGGGCCACCCCCCCTTGGGCGGCGTGCCGTTGGGAACCGTGAGCAGGGCATTGATGCGCAGCCCGTCCGAGAGGTAGGACACCACGCGCCGTTCATACCCCGCGCCCGGGCGGAGCGTCTGGCGGGTGGTGAGGGCGCTGCCGGGGTAGGCGCGCGCCCGCATCCGCTCGATGGAGAGGGGAGCGTTCTCCGTCTGGGCGAGTCGGGCCTGGGCGGCCGGGGCCGCACTCAGGCCGGCGAGCAGCAGGGCGAGGCGCAAGGGGTGGGACATCGTCAGTCACCTTTCACAGGGGCGAGGGGGCGACGAGGAGGTACCGGACGGGCTCTCCCGGTGGCGCGGCGGGTCGCCATACCCTACCCGGCCCTTGTTGGGGTTGTGTAAAGCCAGCGCTGGACGCGGGCCTTCCGGGCGGCGCTCCTGGGGCTCGCTCCGGCTCCAGCGGGTCAACGGCCGAAGACCCACGGCGCCACCCGCGTCCCGGCCAGGAGACGCGCCACGGCGAGCGGCACGGCCAGCGCCACGGCCCCGTACGCCGCGAGCACGAACACGAACCCGGCCGGATCTCCCGGAAACCCCCGGCGTTCCAGGAACAGCAGGACGGCCGGGTGCAGCAGGTACACCTGCAGGCTCACGGTGCCCAGGGAGGTGAGCACCCTCACCAGCCAGGCCGGGGCCCGGGTGAGGACCTGGGCGAGCCCCAGGAGGGCCAGCGAGGCGGCCGTCGTGTAGGACCAGTTGGCGAGGCTGTACGCGGCGGAACTCACCGGGGCCCCCTGGAGCAGGGCCACGGACAGGGGCACGTACCAGGCGAAGGTGAGCAGCGTGGCCGCGACGATCCAGAGGCGCCAGCGGTGCCAGAAGCGCTCGAAGGGGACGTCACTCGACCCGAAGAACATGCCCAGCCCGAGCACCGGCAGGTACCACACGACCATCGTGGCCGGGAAGCGGAAGTTCAGGACGCCCGAACGGTTGAGCAGGTACACCAGCAGTTGCAGCCCGGCGGCGCCGACCAGCACCCACCAGAAGCGCGGCCTCCGGCGGAAGAGGGGCAGCAGGAGGGGCAGGATCAGGGAGAACTGCAGGGCGATCAAGAGGAAGTACAGGTGGAAGTACCCTTTCCCGTACTGGAGCCAGACCCGCCAGCGTTCCGGGTCCCCGAGAACTCCGGGCGGGTCCTGGGCCGTGAGCACGCGGAAGCCGACGTACGCCACCGTCCAGAAGAGGTACGGCACCAACACCTTCTGGAGGCGTGACCGGACATAGGCGCCGAGGTGGAACCGGCGCAGGGCGGACCGGGTGAGGACCAGGGCCGTGAGGAAGAGGAACGCCGGCACCACGAAGTGCGAGCCACGGTTGAGGACCATCAGGCCCTCGCCGAGCAGGGAGCCCGCCGCGGCGTGACGGATCGCCAGACCCGTCAGGTGGTGCAGCACCACCGCGAGGATGGTCACGCCGCGGTACACGTCGAGTTCGACCATCCGGGCGGGGCGCGCACCCGGCGCGGTCGTTGCCCCGGCCGCCGTCTCGCCCCGGTTCGCCTGCCCGGGCACCCGCGGCGGATCGCCAGGCTCCCCGGTCACGGGAGCGGTCAAGGGGTTCACGCCACCTCACTCGCCGTGAGGTCGGGGCTGGCCTCACGGCGTTCTAAGGCCGGGGTTCTGGGGAACGGGGGGTTCATTCCTCCTCCTGTCCCCCGGGTGGGAGACTACAGCAGGGCCTGGAGGTCGCGCACCAGCTCGCCCTCGTCGAGGCGGCCGTGCACGACCCGCTGGATGCGGCCATTCCGGTCGATGAAGACCGTGGTCGGCAGCGTGGCCCGGTACTCGTGCGTGGCGACGTCGCCCGGGTCTCGCCCCGTGAGCACGCCGAAGAGGAACTGCGCGTCGTAGCGGGCCAGTTCGTCGGGGGTCACGTGGGCGTGCAGGCTCAGCACCGCCAGGTCACGGTCCGCGTACTGGTACTGGTACAGGCGCAGCAACCGGTCGTTCGCCCGGCAGACCGTGCAGTGGACGTCCCCGAACAGCACGATGACCGCCTTGCCCCGCAGGTCGGAGAGGCGGACGGTCTCCCCGTCCACCGTGTGCAGGACGAAGTTGGGGGCCAGTTGGCCGGTTCGGGCCACCGGCCCGCCGCCACCCGCGAGGGCGGCGCCGAGGAGGGTCAGGACGGTGAGGCAGATGGCGGTATGGATTCTCATGTCTCCTCCCAAACAGCAGGTGAACGGTCCAGCCTGGTTGTACCGCCCGGACATGAGGGCAGGGAGGCCACCCGTTCACCCGGAGCGGCCAGCGTCCCGCAGGTGCGGTCCTCGTCCTGCCCCTGGACCTCCGCCCCACCTCGCCGTGACGCGCTCCTACGCCCCGAGCGCGCGGCTGGCGACCTGCTCGAAATGCAGCAGTTCCTTGCTTCTCGGGTAGGCCCTCAGGGCCCGCCTGGTCAGGTTCAGCGTCTTGCGGTGCTCGCCCGCCCGGGTCCACGCCTCGAAGGCCTCCTGCCGGTACAGGAGGTACATGGTTGGCACGCCGAGCGCCACCGCCCGGTCGAAGTTCCCGGAGGCCGCCGCGACCTTCCCCAGCCGGAGGTTCGCCTTGGCCAGCCCCCACCAGGCATAGGGATCGTTCGGGCGCGCCTTGACGTCCTGCTCCCCGTGGAGTCTGGCGTGCCGCCAGTTGGCCGCCACGTTGAAGTCCTCGCCCAGGGCCGCCCGCACCTGCGCCTCCTTTTCGGGCGGATACGCGACCAGGTACTCGCCGTTGTAGTACCGCCAGAGGTCCTGCACCTCCGCCGTGGTGAGGCTCAGCGAGGGGCCTCGGATGGGGTCGCTCACCAGGAAGCGGCCCCGGCTGTACCCGTACACGGTGCGGAAGTGCGCCACGTTGCTGCCCGCCCGCAGGCGCTGCTGCACCACCACCGGAAAGCCGCGGGAGACCAGTTCGCGCAGCACCTCGGCGTCCCCCGCGTAGCGGATCACGCTGCGCAGCCCGAAGCGGCCCAGGTAGGCGGCGAGTTCCAGGCTGGTGACCTGGGGATCCCCGCGGTAGTCCTTCATGGCCTGGGCCGCCCCCGTCTGGGTCACCCGGGTGCCGTGGTACCCGAGGACGGTCAGCGCCGTCACCGGGGCACAGTTGTCCGGACCCTGGTACTCGTGGCGGACGTTCTTCAGGGTGACGCTCGCGGGTAGGGCGGACGCCGAACCGGCGAGCGCGCAGAGGGTCAGCAAAAATAGGGAAAGCGGTCGTAGCGGCATGGCCTATCTTGCTGGGGGCCTGTAAAAAACCTGTAAAGAACGCAGCCAAACGGCAGGCCACCTGCTTGAGCGTCCGTTGAGAGAGGGGGCAGCGTAAACAAACGCCAGGCTCCCAAAGCTCTCCTTAAATCCAGGTGCAAGCAGCGCCACCATGTCATCCACCAAGGTTAAGCACGCCTACACTGCCCTCCGAGGATCGGGGGCCGTGAGCGGAGCGTGGCGGCCAAGCGCTCCCCCAAGGCGTCTGGCCTCACGTCCAGCCGTCCCACCTCCAGGTGTGCCCACTTCATCCCCGGTTCCCACACCCGGTTCAGGGCAAACACCACGCGCGGCACCCGCTAAAGTTCACCTGCGAGGAAGGCGTTCAAGGCCAGCTGCTCACTCCGGTACTCGAGCGGTCAGAGGTTGGCGATGGCTTCCGGCCAGCCGTGCGGAATCGCCCAGCGAAGCGATGCTCCCTGCACCAAGCGTTGCCGCGTCGTCTCCGGGTAGCTGCACAGTGCCGTCTGCCACTCCCCCAGTCACCCTTCCGAGACGAGGAGCACGGCGTGCTGCACCGTCCAAGCCATCACCAGCCGAGGCAGAAACGCCAGGTCGGCAGCCAGGAGCCCGCGTAGATCGGCCTCGATGACCGCCAGGGGTTGCCCAGCCCACCTCGATAGGCACGCCGCCCACCCAGCCCCGGGAGTGCAACCAGGCCCGAAACTCCCCTGGGGACGGTAATTCATCCAACCAAAAGTTCAGTTCCAGGTCGGAGAAGGCGTCGGCCACACCACGCGACACGGAGCTGGTCACGGTCACCTCCCGGACCACCTGCGGGGGACAACTCGCCACCAGCCTGCGCGCGAGATCGAGGCGGACGGCCGACTCAGGGGTTATGGAAGACAGGGGAGCGGCGCGGCCTCCGTCTGTAGACCTCCGTGGCAGGACGAACAGCCCCGGGGAAGGCTGGGCCTTCCCCGGGGCGTCGGGCATTCGGCTCCGTGACTGAGCCTGAGCAACCCGTCTCGCCGCGCCTAGAGGCTGTGTAAAAGGCGTTCCAAGTTGAGGGGAGAGGGTCTGTGGTGAGCAGAATGGGGGATGGTGCGACAAGGGTACCCGAGTGATGTCGATGACGAGACGTATCATTTCCTG